>JAVBNW010000020.1:0-25763 GCA_031551255.1 Eubacteriales bacterium
AGGTACCTGGGGGGAAGGTTCCCGGTGGGCACGGAAAGCCGTTGTCCGGCACGCAGCCCATTCCGGGCACGAAGGAAGTTCCCGGCGGGCACGGAAAGCCGTTGTCCGGCATACACCCCACTCCGGGGATAAAGGTGGTTCCCGGTGGGCAGTTTCCCGGCGGAAAAGGCGGGTTGGGAAATGGCGGATACGGGGGATTAGGATAGGGAGGATACGGCGGGTTAGGGTAGGGCGGATATGGGGGATACGGCGGGTTAGGATAGGGAGGATACGGCGGGAACCCGGGGGAATCCGGGTAGCACCATGGCGGCGGGAAGGGCCATCCTCCGGGGCCGTTGTGGCGCCCGTCATGGTGGCCGTTGCCGTTATTGTTGCTGTTGTTATTATTATTGTTGTTATTGTTGTTGTTATTGTTGTCGATGTGAATGCCGTGGTGAAAATGCTCCCGGCTCTCTTCAATGCCGGGTTCCTGTACGCAGACGCAGATCGTGCTGGTTACGGTAAACGGCACATCCAGCCGTGTATTGCCCAGCGTTTGATGGTGCACGACTCCTCCCGAAATATCGCGGAAAAAGATCACCTGGGTGATGGTACCCGATAGGGAGACAGTCATGTCGAAGCACATGGTGTTGCGCACGAGGCGCACCATAATATAAAACTCTTGTCCGATGCCCGGCGCCGAAATCGCGTTGCCGCAAAAATCGGCAAATGTGGCGGTGAACCCGCCTTCGCATAGGCAGTTGGGGCTGAACGCGATGGTCGGAGTGCCGGTAAAGTTCGATTGGATGCGGAATGGGCCGAGCAGCAGCCGTCCGCACACGACGCGCACTTCATCGGGACATCCGTCGAAAAGTATGTAGGGGGTGCTTGGATCCAGGGGCACGGTGTCGGTGTTGCAACAGCTGATCAGCGGATTGCAGCCGCATGCGTTGCCTAAAGCGGAGGTGGACGGTATCGGCACCGGCGTGGCGATGCTCTCGGCGTATTGCCGCGCGAGAGCCAAAAGGGCAAATACGGTTGCAACAAGGCGAGGAGATTTTGCGTGGGGCGTTTCGGTGGTACAATCGAGAAACCGCACCTGTTCGGGGGTCATTTGCCCCAGAGCCACCCATAGCGCGGTTTGTACTGCCGCATAGGCGTCGTTGGCATCCAGCACGGGGGATGTCGACGCGTTCACGCCTGCCAGGGCGAAGGTGGCCGCGGCGCTGACAGCGGGGTATGTATTTGCCAACAACCATGTCACCATGTTGCGTTGTACGGCGGATGCGCTGGGGAACACCGTGGCAAACGGAGTGCTCTGATAGGGCTGTACATAGGGGCCTTCCGCGCCAAGTTCAAGGCAGTACGCCAGCGTCGTAGAGCCGCCCACAGTCATCGACCAATGCACGAAGTTGCCGTGAATGGGTACATCCAGGTGGTATTGTGAAGCGGAAAAATCGGGGTTTGAGCAATAGTTGCCGGGCGTCCCGTCGGCTATGCCAAAGATATCCGTGGCCCTGTAAACCGTGAAGGGAACTGTGACGGCTGTATCCTCTATGATGTCATCCGGCGTGGCGATTGATGCTTCATTGTTGAAATAGTTCAAGTATTCTCTTCCAAGGGTGCTTTCGCAGGTGACGATGGCGTCCAATATCTCCTGCGCGCGTTCGGGGGTGCCATGCGCGCTATCTTCTCCGGCCATTGATTTACACTCCTTGCATCACAACTCGGGTCTGCGGCGCGTATGTATCGCTTTGTTTAAAAATATCCGAAGCGGCGTCGCGGCTGGGAAAGACTCATCTTGCCTGTTTATCTAGTACGTGCTCCTTATGGCTCCGTTAGGGTTGCTTCATTGGGGCATATCCGGAACAATTTGTTCGCACTTCGACATTGTCAGACACATATTTTGTCTTTTTGCCCATGCCACAAGGACATTTGCGGGCAAAGCCATGCGCGAGCCTGCTTGCGTTTCCAAGCGCCTGCACGATAGGCCCGGTTAACGCATTCTATGCGGCGCGTCAAAAAAAGGCCACGGGGGCGCACATCGCGCCGCCGTGGCCTTTTGGGGCTTTAGCTAGGGAGGCTCCTTCATAATGAACAGAAAGCCAAGCGTGCCGGGTCCGCAATGGCTGGCGATTGTCGCGCCGGCCTGTGTGTCGATAATCTCGCGAAAATGATGCATTTTGCCAAGGAGATCCCTTGCGATGCGCACCTGCTCTTTTTCGCTGGTATGCGTGATAAAAATACGCGCAGGGTCGATGGAGGCGAGGTTGCGCTGGACGATCTTCTCGCAGTACTGCATAATGCAATAGTTTATATTGCCGCGGTAGCGATTGCCGGGAACCAGCTTGCCGCCCGTAACGTCGATTTGCGGATGCAACCTGAGCACGTTGCTCGCAATGTATTGAATGGCCGTACACCGCCCGCCCATGTGCAGATACAAAAGCGTATCCACGATGAAACTCGTGCAGATCCTGCCGCGGTAACGAGCCATATCCTTGGCGATTTCCCGCGCGGGACGGCCCGCCTTGTAAAGATCCACGCCGTGCAAAAGCAAAAGAGCAATACCCGTAGAGAGTTGAAGCGAGTCGATCAAATGGATGCGGGCAGGATCGTACCCGCCCGCCGATAATTGATCTTTAGCGATGTTCGCCGCCTGATAGGTAGAGGATAGCTCGCTGGAAAGGCCGGCGTATATTACGTCGTCCCCGCGGTCGAGTACCTGGGAAAATACCCTAACAAAATCGTCTACCTGCACCGCCGATGTCTTGGGCAGCGTCTTGGTGCGGTGCGCATAGGCATATAGATCGTCCGTGCGGATATCTACGCCGTCTTTGTATTCGACCCCGTCCATCGTTACGTGCAACGGAACGGTTTCGATGCCGTGCGCAAGAAGGGTTTCCTTGGGCAAGTCGATCGTGGAATCCGACACAAAGCCAATGCCGTTCGCCATAAAACCCCTCCCGATAGACCCTGCCGGCATGCAACGTCGCATGCCCTTTCTATTTTACCGCATGCTCTACCATCATACTAAATGCATGGGATTTGTCAAGTTTCTTGGCGGGGCGAAAGGCGGCGATTGCCATGCATTGTGCACATGCAGGACGTATGCTATACTTCGTGAAAACGAAAGCGGGGAGGGCTATCCTTGCAGGAAGAGTGTGGCATTTGCAGGCTGCTTACGCAGCTTCAGGGGCAAAGAGAAACGCTTAAAGTCGTGTATGAATCGGGAGAGGTGCTTGCGCTGCATTCGACAAAGCCCTTCGCGCAGGTGCATGTTTTCATAGCCGCCAAGCGGCATGTGCCGACGATTTTCGACATGACGCCCTCGGATGACGGGTTGGCGCTGGAGATGATGCGGGCGGTGAAGGCCGCTGCGCGCGAGGTAATCGCAACAAACGGGGGTTGCAAGCTCGAGATGTACTTGGGCGATTTTCAAAACACCAAGCATGTACACTGCCACGTGATTTACGATCCTTCGATCGATTGACTCTGCGTATTTGCACAAAAGGAGAATTGGCATGGGTGATTTGCGGCTGTCGGATCTGATGAAGATGCAACGGGAGCTTCAGGAAAAGCACAAAGGCGAGTGGGCGCCCTCGACGCCCGAGAACGGGCGCAGCAGCTTGCTCTGGGTGGTGGAGGAGCTGGGCGAAGTCGTTTCCGTCATTAAAAAGCGCGGCGAGGAAGCCATTATAAACGATACCGAAGTCAGAGAAGCGTTTCTCGAGGAATTTGTGGATGTCTTCATGTTTTTAACTGACGCCTTAATGTGCTACGGTTTTACCGCAGAAGATCTTGCGCAAACCTACCGGAGGAAACACGAAAAGAACATGGGCAGGAATTGGCGCGAAGAAGAGGCGAGTTACATCCGGCGCACGTGACGTCCGCTACCCTGCCTGAAGCCGCGCATTTTCCCGCTGCGCGTCCTTTTCGCACGCCGGTTTTTATGCTATAATCATACGGTTGCACATCCGGCCGGAAGGCGCGGCCGAACGATCGGAGGGACATCATGAGAACCATCGGAACCAAGGTGATGGGCATCCGCACGCCCATTATCAAGCAGGGGGACGACCTGATCGGCATCGTCGCCGATTCGCTGCTTACCAGCGCAAGGGAAGAAGGCTTTGCCCTGAACGATAAAGACGTCGTGGGCGTCACCGAGGCCGTAGTTGCCCGTTCGCAGGGGAATTATGCGACGGTTAAGCAGATCGGCGCGGATGTGCGCAGGCACTTTCCGTCCGGCACGGTAGGCGTCGTCTTTCCAATTCTAAGCAGAAATCGCTTTGCGCTTTTGCTGCGCGGCATCGCGGCCGGCGCGGAAAAGGTGCTGGTGCAGCTGAGCTATCCCGCCGACGAGGTCGGCAATATGATCATCGATTACGACCGCTTTTCCGACGCGGGGCTCAACCCGTATTCCGATGCGCTTAGCGTGGCGGAATACCGGCGCCTTTTCGGAGAGGAAGTCGCGCACCGCTTTACCGGCGTGGATTACGTGCGCTATTATAAAGAGCTTGCGTCCAACATCGAAATCATACTTTGCTCCAATCCGGTTGAAATCCTTAAATATACCGATCAGGTGATCGCCGCGGATATCCATTCGCGCGCGCATACGAAGCGCACACTGCAAAATGCCGGCGCGAGAAAGGTGATCGGGCTGGACGACATCCTCATCGCCCCCGTAGACGGCAGCGGCCATAACGAGAAGTACGGCTTGCTGGGCTCCAATAAGGCTTCCGAAGACACCGTCAAACTGTTTCCGCGCGCGTGCGAGGCGTTTGTCGAGGGGCTGCACGATGCGCTCAAGGCGAGAACCGGCAAGCATATCGAGGTGCTAATCTACGGAGACGGCGGGTTTAAAGACCCGATCGGCGGCATTTGGGAACTGGCCGACCCGGTCGTCAGCCCTGCGTTCACGCCCGGCCTGCGTGGAACCCCCAACGAGCTTAAGCTTAAGTATCTGGCGGATAACGAGTTTGCCGGACTTACCGGCGAGGCGCTGCAAGAGGCCCTTAAAGATGCCATCCGCCGCAAAGGCGCCCGTTCGCTGGTAGGCAAGATGGAATCCGAAGGCACGACGCCGCGCCAGATTACCGATTTGCTGGGCTCCCTGTGCGATCTTACATCCGGCAGCGGGGATAAGGGAACGCCGGTGGTGTTGATCCAGGGCTATTTCGACAACTACGCGTCCTAGTGATCCGACACAATTGCCGATGCGTTTTGGCGCGGATCTTTTTCCATCCGGCATCGTCGTTTTCCGCTTGGCGTAGCGCTGCTATGCTCCGGCTCCCTGTCGGACGAAAAATCTCTCGAGCGAAACCGCATTTTGATTGTGTCAGAGCACTCGGGCCCTCCGGATGATACCGGCAAGGCCCAAAGATGCGTCAAAAAACTTGCGTGGGCGGCGTCGTCCGCTTCGCGGAGGTAAGGCGCAATATTCGAAACCTGTAAAGATGCCCGCGCGGCCGGGCCTCTTTGCCTGCGCGGGCGCTGCTTTTCGTTAAATTTGGGGGCCTGCCGCCACGGCTCTTCAGGCGCAGCGTTCCGGCTCTTTGCCAGGCGCGGCGGTTAGCGGCGGGCAATGCCGGCGGCCGATCCCATCGCCGGATAAGGGAGAGTTTTATGAAAAAAATCGTGCTTGCGCTCTTGCTCGTATGCACCCTGTGCGCGTGCTCCGAGCCCGCGCAGAATTCGCCTTCCGCAACGCCGCAGCTTACGAGCGCTCAGGCCTCGCCGTCGCCCGCCGTCACGCCCGAGGCGACGCCCTCTCCAACGCCCGAGCCCGACGTTTATGCGGATATTGCAGCGGCGTCTTCCGTGGGCGATACGATGGCGGCCAAGATCCTTAAGGATCCTGTGCGCCTTAACATAGGCGACAATCCGCAGGTGAAGCGCTACTTCGCCCTATCCGGTTCCGCGCACGGGCTGAGCGTGATGCATCCGGGCTACTACGCCTTTGCGGGGACGGATGAGCAGGGTGTCGAAGGCCTCTACGGAGGAAGCCTTACCTCCAAGGAAGGGCCGCACGAACCAGTATACCGCGTAAATGCCGAATACCCTCACATCGGCGGCGTAACCGGGTCCAAACACTGCGCATATTTTGTAGAATATAACGACGCGGCATGGCGCCTGATGCTCATCAATCTGCCCGGCAGCCCGAATGAGGCGGATGCGCCCATGCTCATCGACCACGGCGAGGGACTGCCGCCCGCCTTGATCTCTTCGGATGGGGATATGGCCTATGCAGTGGAGACCGCGCAAGGCTATGAAATCCGCGTTTGGCAGCGCAAGTGGGATACGGAAATCCTCACGGAGCAGCTGGGCGTGATGACGCTGCCGCAAAACACCCTCGAACCAGATCGCGCGTTTCGCTTAAACTCGATGGGCGTTACGCATGTGGAGCGCTCCCAAGGCAAATATCTGGCCATTGCGGAAAATCTCGAGGGAGTCGTTACCGCGATCGCCTCGGATAAGCCCCTAAAATATGCGCAAATCGGCGCAAACGCCATGGCGTGGATCGATGAAAATGCTGCGTTTTGCGTGTACGACCCCGAGAGCGGCAAGACGTTCCGCCACGGCGCGCAAATCGCTTGGTATACCCCTTTGGATGTGTTCGGCGAGGGTGTTGGATACCTATATGGCGGGCCGCAGGGCCTTTATGCGATGGCTTGGGATTTGGATTCCAATCCGCTCGAGATGGCCACGTATGTGATCGACGAGGGCAACGGTTGGAACTACACCGCCTGTGCGGTAAACTTAGGCGACACTACCGATGCGTATGCTTTGCGCGAGCAGGACGGAGCGTGGGAGATGGTGCGCGTGCGGCTTGCCGAGGCGTTTGGCTAGCCGGTAAGAGCACTTCCGTCGGCCAGGCAGCGCCCTTCGCGCAACGCTTTTTAGTATCTGCCCTGCACCCCTGAAACGGGCGCTATCGCGCGTATTGCCCAAAGGGCAAGAACATGTTATAATTGGTAGTACATCAGATGAAAGGGGTATGGCGATGATCCTGTAACCCGTTCGGCATGCCGTAGTGCCTGCGCATAGCTAGCGCGGGCCGTGGTTTTGTGCCGGGACGGGCGGGAAACGCTTGCCTCGCGATTCGTCTGCACGCAAATGTGTCGACCGTTTAGGCTGCGCCGTCTCTCCCGGACAAAACCGGGAGATTTTTTATTGGAAAGGGATGAAATCATGGTTCGCATTTTACGCTCCGTGCTCCATGCAAAGTCGGCGATATAAGCATGGCGATGCTTTGCATGGAGTAATCACCGCTACATCGTCATTGTCATCTTAGCTTCTATCGCAGGCTTTGCCTCCTTACGATGAAACGCAGATAAGGAGCTAAGCTAAGATGAAAGACTGTTTTTTTACCACCATCGACGAATTCTTAATGGACAACGCGCCTCGCTTTGTATGCGTAGGCCCAAAGAACGAGGCCGCGAGGCAGATCGTTGCGCTGTGCAAGGGAACGGCGCAGAGCGATGCAAACCTGATCGTGCTTCACGGCCTGTGGGCGCACGAAAAAGCGCTGGAGGCGGGCCTTATTATCCACACGTTTCTCGTATGCCCGCCGCTTGCAAAGTGGGCGAAGATCGCCGACGTCTCCGCCAAATTCTTAAAGATCGCCAGGCGCTGCTACACGATTTCCGAAAGAACTTTCGCGCGCATCAGCGATTATGGAGACCCTGACGGCATTCTTTCGCTTGCCTACCTGCCCGTGCGAAGCCCCGAGGCGCTTGCCTTTGGCGATAACAGCGTCGTATTTGTGATGGATGGATTGACTAAGCCCGGGAATATCGGCGTCATCCTCAGGTCGTGCGACGGAGCCGGCGTAAGCGCCGTTATGATCTGCCACCTGCGCACGAGGGTGACTCACCCAAACGCTATCAAGGCCAGCATGGGCGCGGCGTTTTCTGTTCCTCTCGTGGCGTTTGGCGACGCCTGCGCGTGCAAAGCATGGCTTAAGCAAAATGGCTTTGCGATCTATGTTGCCGACCCCCATGCCCCAAACCGCTACGACAACCTCAGCTATTCGGGAAAAATCGCCATCGTGCTGGGGAATGAGCATCGCGGCGCTTCCGAAACATGGTATGACGGAAGCGCAAGCTCGCTGTCGATCCCCATGAACGGCACGTGCGATTCGCTCAATGTCAGCGTTGCTGCGTCGATTCTCGCCTATGAGATTCAAAGCAAGAGGGCCGGGCGCTGAGCGGCGGCGAAGAACGTGTTTTCAAACACGTTCTGTAATGGTGTTTTATTCAATTAAGTAGTAAATAAGACAAGGCCTAAATAATTGGCTTTGTCTTATTTTGCATAGTAGTCGATCATGTAAAATCAACTCTTTAACGTATTTCCTTTCCGCCGGTTTTGTCCAATACATAGGGCACTGTAATCACAGCAATATGCCTATCATGTAAAAGACTGTGGCGAATGGAAAAGGCCGTTTGATTATGATAGATGTTCCTCCATGCTCTGCTTACGACAAACTGCGGCACAACTATATTAATTATGTCACCACTTGAGTATTCATATTCCTCCGATTCAATATATTGCATAAGTGGGGCTATTATTTCCCGATAAGGCGAATATTTGATAACCAAAGGAACCGAAATATTATACTCGCGCCATTGTTCTTTAAGATGCTCCGATTGATCCAAATCAGTAGATACATGAAAGGCAATTACGTTTTTATCGTCAGTCAGATGCCTTGCGTAATTAATTGCCTTTAGGGATGATTTGTTAAGGGAACCCACGACAACAATCAAATGCTTCTTTACGTCGATAAGGCCCGTTTCTTTTTGCACATCGTTTGGCTCCAGATGCAATTGCCTTTCTATATCGCAATAATGCCGCCGTGTAACTCTCATCCAAATGATGAGTAGCGCCATCATAACAAGAGAAATCCATGCGCCAGATTGCATTTTACTGTAGGCGATGCTGATAACTGTAACTATTGTCATCAAAGTACCAAGGCCGTTGATTAGGGCTTTATGCCTCCAGCCTTTTTGGCGCTCTCGGAACCATTTAAAAAGCATACCAAGTTGCGAGAGAGTGAACGATGTGAATACGCCGATTGCATATAGAGGCACAAGATCATGCGTTTCAGCTTTATAGATGACAACAAGCGCCCCGGCTATAATAGATAGGGCGATGATGCCGCTGGAAAATCCCAAACGTCCACCGCGCTGCGCGAATTGTCTTGGAGCATATCCATCCGCCGCTACCAAAGATAATAACATCGGAAACCCGGCATAAGCGGTATTGGCAGCCATTACCAGAATAACGGCAGTGGCAATCTGAACTACATAATACATGAAGTTATTATGAAACACTTGCGAGGCAATTTGAGACATGACGGTAATATCATAACCCGGTACCGCGTGATAAATTGTGGCCAAAAAAGATGTACCGCCAAATATTAGCAGCACACAAACCGCCAACAACCCAAGTACCCTCTTCGCATTTTTAGGGGCAGGCTCAGCAAAGTTTGGGACGGCGTTACTAACAGCCTCAATCCCGCTGACACCGGAACAACCGGCTGCAAATGCGCGAATCATCAGGAATACGGTGATGTCTCCTGTAACCTGCGGAATTTGTGAAGCAGTCTGTGGGGCTTGGCCTAAAATATAGACCTTCACTAAGCCTGTGACAATCATCGCCAGCATAGATAAAATAAAAATATACGTGGGAAATGCAAATATCCGGGCGGATTCCTTCACACCCCGCAAATTGCCGATTGTCAGCAGGACGATAAAAAACAATGTGATCAAGACATTGTAGGGCAATAGTGCGGGCAAAGCAGATGTGACGGCAGCCGTTCCTGCGGATGTACTTACAGCAACAGTAAGAATATAATCAATAATCAAGGAAGCGGACGCCATAATCCCCGGCATTTCCCCCAGGTTTTCGCGTGCAACCGTGTAGGAGCCGCCGCCGTGCGGATAGCTGTCTATCGTTTGCCGATAAGAAAACACAAGAATCAAAAGCAATACAACAACGGCGACTGCGGTATAAAACATATATTGATATGCAGCAAGGCCAACCACCAGAACCAACACCCACAGGATTTCCTCAACGGCATATGCCACAGAAGAAACGGCGTCACTCGCCATTATTGGAAGCCCCCAAAATACATTGAGCTTTTCGCCATGAAGTTCTTCGTTGGGCAGTGGATCGCCAATCAGTATTCTTTTTATTTTTTCCAACATTTTCGTATCCTCGTTTTGAAAAAGTTTGTTATTCTTTAACTAACCCTATGGCAAACCTTCTTTTATATCATTGATATGTCTGACTTGGTTTGCAGGCAAGTCAGCAAGATCGGTATAGCATCTGCCATTTTGTTTTTTTTATGCATTAGCCGGCTCGAAAAGTTACTTGTATTTGTTTCATTTTTTTGAAAGAGAGCGGGTGCTTGGCTGGCTCCGCAAATCTAGCGATTCTCGCCATGCAAGTAAAGCCGGTTTTTCTGTAGAATGTGACGGTCGGCAATGGGGCAGGTTCAAATCCTGTCACCTCGACCATAGAAAAGCCCTAAAACAGACGGTTTTAGGGCTTTTCTGTTGCCATTTTGCGATTTGACCCTTATTTTGACCCTTTACAGAATGTGCAGACCCTTTATAAATCGCTCCATGCGGTCGGGGCTATCCTTCCTCATTTTGTCCGATATATGCCCGTACACGTCCAAGGTAAACGCCGCCGTATGGTGGCCCAGGTTCTCCCGTACAGTCTTTATGTCGTCGCCCGATTGGATGGCGGCAACGGCATATGAATGCCTCATATCGTGAAATCTTGTATCCTCGATGCCCAGCCCAGTTCCTTCATGACGCGCTTGAAGCTGTAATAGACCGTCTGGCGGGCCAAGTGCTTGCCGATCTCATTGGTGAATACGAAGTCCCCATCTTCCCATGCAGAACCAGCCTGTAGCCGCCATTCGGTCTGTGTCTTTCGATGATTGCGCAGCAACTCCATGACGTAGGGCGCTGGCGTGATCGTCCGGGTCTTGTCATTCTTGAGGGAAACAAACTGATACTCCTTATTGACGATCTGCAATTGCCTATATAGATAGATCATTCCTTTGCGGAAGTCGATGCAATCCCAAGTGAGGCCAAGTATTTCCCCTTGCCGCATTCCCGTGAAGATATCGACGATGAACAGCGTCTCGAAGGGATGCCCCATGATCGCTTTAAGAAACTCGGCGATCTGCTGTTCATACATCGGCTTGATATCGGCCTTTTCTATGCGCGGCAGATTGCAGGCGCTGGATGGATTGAAACGGAGATAACCGATGTCGACGGCCTGGTGGAGCGCCTTGTGAGGGATGCCGTGCGTGTTCTTGACCGTTTTTGCCGAGAGGCCGGGCTTATCCCTATCGCCCTTGGACAGGGCATTATAGAATGCCTGAATTGCGGGAGTATTTAGTGCGGAAATAGCGCGGAAAGCTTAATCGTGCCCATAGCGGGTTTGATTCTATACTCAATCGTGCTTTTGTACAGTTCTCGCGAACGAGGCTTCAGATTGCCCCGTATACTCGGCCAGCCAAATATCTAGCCACGCCGATAGCGTCAGTTTGGAGGGTTCGGCATATACGCCCTCGTCAAGATCGACGCATACCTGCTGGAGTTTCTTGCGAACCTCCGCCTGTGTATCTCCATAAACGGATTTCTGTATCTGTCCTCCCCGTGCCGGGATGGCGACCAACGGTATAGCGGGCCTCCCATCGCCCATCAGACCGCTTCCTGATCGTGCCGCCGCCCTGCGCGCTTCTCGTATCCTTGCGCGGCATGTTTTCTTCCCTGCCTTTCTACTCCTTGATGATCCGCTCGTACTCCTCAAAGGGTATTTCCTTGTTCAGCGCTTTCGTGCGCAAAGCAATCGCCATTTCCGTCCATGCGGCAAAATCGGGCTTGGACATCTTTTTCTTCGTGACGCGCGCATAGTGCGCTTTATATGCGCGCTGGTACGCGAGCCATACGGGGTCTTGCTTCACCTTTTCGTCAAAGCGCTTGCGCGCGCCAACGTCGCGACAGGTTTTCAGGGTTTCACCGGGCGCAATGCGATCACAATAATCGGTATAGTAGCCATTCTGTAGCAGAAAGAACTTGCCGCAATTCTTGCAGCGCTTTGGCGGCATTCCCGAGAGCAGACCATTCATCAATTCTTGATATAAGAATGAACCAATCGATTTGTACGTGATCGTTTGACACAAGACATTCTGTTTCCCAGCTGGCGTATCGACCGGGACGCTTTCATATGCAATCGTTACGTTTTCTGCCGGCCAAAGCTGGTACGCTCTTGCAGGTACGTTAAAAAGCTTCGGTTTATCGGGATGTGGGTCTGTTTTTTCGTTAAACAGTGTAATAGCATTTGCAATCTCTATGGCGTTGGGCATCGTCGTTCCAGTATGAATATAGAAATCGAGCAATGGTACATACGCCTTTTGAAGCCGTATGACATCCATCGAAAAAACCAAGTAGGGCTCAAATCGTTCATGTAATTCTCTACAGAATTCTGTTTTATCTTCATCAAGGCCGATTTCGCTTTCTAGCGGGGAATAATCGGCGTTGTCAAAGTCATCCGGCTCATCCCATAGCTGCCGTCGATTGTGGCGATTAAGAAAATCCTCATCGCCATCTTCATCGTTATCTTCATCGCTATCATCATAATCGTCGTCTTCATACGCTTCCTCATCGCCTTTCACCTGATATGCCCATGATTTCATTTGCTCCGTTAAGTTACTGTCCTCAGACTCGAAGAGATATTTATACTCATCGTATAAATAGAACAGTTTGTTCCCCGTGTAATGCCATTTGCCCATCAGCCTGTCGTAAGGCGGGCATTGGGGTAGGCGCGAATCAATGAAGGTCATAAACTGTTGACCATCCTCTATTGCCGTGCGTAAACTGGGGACATCTTTGGCATTATATATTCTACTCACTAGCCCAGACGCCTTTTCATAGTAGAGCGCAAGCAGCGAAAAGTCGCGGTTAAGATAATAGGTCAAAATTTCGCCCGCCTGATATGCTTCGTCGTTTATGTACGTCTTAGCTTCATATGTATAAGCCTTGAACGGAATCATCGTTTTCCTCCGATAGAGTATTCAAAATCAAGTAGTAGAGTATTGTATTTATATTATATATTTTCTATTGCCTTCTGTCAATCCTATGCTATACTCGAGCCAGATAGAGTATCGAGTGCGGCCGCGCGATATTCTATCAAGAAGAGAAGGAGGAATGGAATGATCAAAGCCTATACCCACATCGACCAGTTGCCCTTAACCCTCGACGCAAACGACATCGCCCGTACGTTGGGCATCTCCCGCGCCAACGCCTAACAAGCAATCTGGAGGGGCAGCGAACCAATCAGGGAGGATGATATGAAGAAAGACTGCGAGACAAAAAAAGAAGAGGCGGCTACGTATATCAATCCTGCTGTAACAGGACAAGCGCAGCCGCTCAACTCAATGAACAATTCTATGGTAACGGCAGACAAACCAAAAAGCAAGCAGAAATTTTCGGCGGCGGGCAACCGCCCGCCGCCCTTTCGGACAGTAGACGCCGAAACACTTCTCGCTACGCCGCTTCCTTCGCTCAGGTACGCTATAGAAGGATTGCTTCCTCAAGGGTTAAACCTGCTGGCGGGCAGCCCGAAGATCGGTAAGTCGTGGCTGGTGCTATGGTTGTGCCTGATGCCTTGTCCTGGGCAGCAACATATCATGGATGGTTCCAAACAAGGAACTGCGTAAGCAAATAGCCGCCTGCTCCTGCAAAGCGGTGAAGGATGGCTACACCCATTTGATCATCCACCCGACATGCCGTCTTTTATATGGTTTTTTGCTTTAGCAATTGAATTGCGCCCTGTCTACGACCTATGGATCGTCTTGGAAGAATCCGAAAAGGAGCCGGGCGGAGCGGCCGGCGAAGTGTACAGGCGCTGCCGGACGATGGTGCATGAACGATACGCGCGGCACAGTTTCCCGGAGAGATACGGTAGGCCGTATGGGCTTTGGGTGGTCATAGACGATGGATGCACGATATTCGACGGGAAGGAGTGGCGACCGGATGAACAGCACGAGTAAAATAGATTATGAGGCATTGGGGCGGCGTATTTGGTTTGAGAGGCAATAATTTGCATGATTCCATGGTGACGAGCGTTGTACCCAATGGGCAACCGGAAAAATAGGCCAGACTGTGCGTCGCGATAGCGACGTACAGTCTTTTAATATATAGTAGTTTGGTTCAATTATAGAAGCGTAGGAAGATATGTCCATAAGCATAAACTTCCAACTTTAGGCCAAGATACTACGTTATAATCTCTGGAGGCGAAGCAGATGAGAATTCAGACGAATAACTTGCATAAGGAATATGGACATAAAACGGCATTACGCTCAATGAATCTGGCCATGGAGAGCCCGCAGATGATCGGCCTCGTAGGGCCGAACGGCGCGGGAAAATCGACGCTGATGAAGCTGCTTGTCGCCCAGCTGCTGCCCAGCGGCGGAAGCGTCGAGGTGGACGGCGTGGATCTGTACAAAAACGAGAAGGCCGTCAAACGCCGCCTTGGCTACCTCCCGCAGGACTTTGGGCTGTACGACGAACTGACGGTCTATCAGTTTTTGGACTATCTGGCCGTCATGAAGGGTATCGGAAAGGCGGCGCGTCCCACCGCCATCCATGCGTCGCTTACACGGACGGGGTTGGCTGATCTAGAAAAGAGCCGCATACGCACATTATCCGGCGGCATGAAGCAGCGCGTAGGCATTGCGCAGGCGCTGTTGGGCGATCCCGATCTGGTGATCGTGGACGAGCCGACGGTGGGCCTCGATCCGGAGGAGCGCATTCGCTTCCGCAACCTGTTTTCGCGGACATCGGACGAGAGGATCGTCATCTTTTCCACCCACATCATCGATGACATCGAGTCGATCTGCAATCGATTGATCGTGATGAACCAGGGTGCGCCGCTGTTTGATGGCACGCCGGATGAGTTGATCCGCCGCGCGCGGGGCCATGTCATCCAAGTGGAGGGAAGCGCGAGTTCCGTATGGGATGCGCCGGGGATAACGGTCACCTCCCGCGTGCCCACAGCAAACGGCATCCGCTGTCGTGTGGTCGGCGACGCCCTGCCCGACGAAGGCGTAACCGTGGAGCCGACGCTGGAGGACGCGTATCTGTATTGCCTATACGGAGGTGAACGCCGTGCGGCTGCTAACTAACGAGGCGCGCCTGTTCTTTCGGGGCAAGCTGCCGTTGCTGGGGATCGCCGCCGTGCTGGGGTTCAGCGTATATGGCGTGTTCAGCCTTTCGGGCGCAGACCCGTTCTCCATGCGCTATATGAACCTGAGCGCCACGCTCAGCGCGATGGGGACTGCCCGCATCGCGGCGATCGCGTGCGCGCTGGCCGTCGCCCTCAACGCGCTGCTGTACCTAAGCAAGGACAGGCGGTCAAATGCCGAGCCGTTGACGCTAAGCGCCACTGGAGGGCGGCAGCTAACGCTTGCGCGTAACATGGTGCTGCTCCTATACAGCTTACTGTTATGCGCCGTGTACGCCGCCGCCGTCGCCGTGACGTGGCAGGCGGCTGGCCTTGACTTCGACGCTGCGGCGCTTGTCTTTACGGCATTCGCCGTGGTGCTGCCCGCCGCGCTGTGCGCGTTACTATTATGCGCGGGCCTCTATCTGCTGACCGACAGCCTGGATGTCGGCTTCCTCGGCTTCGGCGCGTTCTTTTTCGTAAGCCTTCTGTCGCGGGATTACCGGATGCAGTGGATTGGAACGCATGTAAGCTGGTTCTCAGATTTCGCCGGGTTTTCCATGCACATCCCCTCCATTCTGTACGGTAGGCTGCTCGCCCTTACAGGCTTCGGGGCGTTCTTCGCCGCCGGCCTGCTGGCGATGCGCCACCATGGTCTGGGCTTTGCGGCATCGGTGCGGCGGCAGCCCGCAAAGATTCCCCTCGCGGCCTGCGCCCTGCTGCTCGCGGCAGTCTGCGTCGGCGGGGCAATCGGCGAGCCATTTCTAGACCGGTACAGTCCGTTGATGGCGCGGGCGGAACTCTCGGCATTCGGCACGTCGGAGGATATGGATACCGGCGCGGCCTTAGGCGATGTACGCGTGACTGAGGTGGTGAGCGATGTGATGATCGATTCTTCCTCTATATCCGGGAAGGTAGCATACCGGATTGCCGCCCAAGATGAGGCGCGACGGATTGCTTTCCTCCTCAACGGCGGCCTGAGCGTGAAGCGCGCGGCCATAGGAGATCGCGAGATCACCTTCACCCAAGGGGAAGGCAAGGTGTGGATCGACCTTCCTGCCGGAGAGGAGACCCTGTCCCTCGAATACGGCGGGCACATGAAGACGCCCGTCATGGGCTCCTATCCCTGCCTGATCGGCGAGGACAGCGTATACCTGCAGGAAGGATCGTATTGGCTACCGCAGCCGGAAGAGCTTGCGGCGGGCAACGTAACGATTACCGGCAGCGTGACCCTTCCTTCGGGCCTGACCCTGGCAACACCCGGCAGGCTGACCGAAAAAACGCAGCAAGGCTCCAATACCCTCTGGCGCTATGAGGCCCAGGCGTTTTCGCTGGACGCGGCACTATACGCGGGACGCTACGAGATATCCTCCTTTGACGTCGACGGCGTGCCCGTGGAGGTATATCACAGCGCAAAGCACGCAGAGGCGATGCGGCATTTCGGCCTGGAAGATGAGATCGCCGCCATCGTGGCGTATTATCAGAAGAAGCTGGGGCCGTATCCGTTTGACGCCCCGCTCAAGGTGGTCGAAACCTCTCTGTATAAGACCGGCGGGCATTCTTCCCTCAACATCGTCACCGCCGCGGAGACCGCGTTCAACATGCTGCCCACGGATGCCTCGGGAGAAACGCTGGCATCGTTCGCCTATCTCAACGCCGTCGATCTGATCGCCCACGAGATCGCCCATCAATGGTGGGGCTCCGGCGCGCAGATCGCCGGGGAGGCTCCCTGGTCGAGCGAGGGCCTCGCGCAGCTGATGGCAAACGCCTATCTGGCCGACGCGTTTTCACAGGAAACCGCCGATTCGATGGGACTCTATGCCTGGCTATCCTCGGTGACGGAACTGCGCAACGGCTATTTTTCCAGCGAAGAGAAGCTTGAAAAGCTGTCGGCGGCTAAGCGGGCCGAAAAAGAGATGGAGCTGACGAGCGCCTCGCTCTATTATGAAATGCCGCTCCTGCTGCTGGATATGCGGCGGCAGTTAGGCGAGAATGCCTTCTGGGACGGCATAGCGCGCGTCTACCAGGAACGTTGCGCACAGGCGATCACGTATCAGGAATTTTGCGAGAAAATGGGCATAGAAGAGGGGGCTGTCAGCGTTGAGCATCTTTATGACAACATTGGGCTATGAGCTAAGGCGCATCCTTCTGATGAAAAAGTACGGCTACATGGTGCTGGTCGCCCTGCTGATGGCCGCCTATGTCCTATCGATCAACAGCGGCGTCTCGGGAACCGCGCCCTTCTCCCCGCCCTCGGCGGCAATGATCATGGCGTTGATGGGGCCCGTATGGAGCTGCATCGCCGTGCTGCTGATCAGGGATACCTTCAGCGAGAAGGAAAGAGCCGTGCGGCGCATCCTGTTTTCCGCCCCGCGCAGCACGGCGGCGTATTTCGCGCCCAAGGTAGCGTCGGCCCTGCTAGCCCTCCTGCTGATCATCACCGTCACGATCGTCATCTTCGCCTGCGCGTTCCGCTTTACTTACGGCGAATGGGCCTGGAGTGCCTTGCTTTCGTCCCTGGCCTATATCGCGCTGCCTGCGTTACTCTTTACCTTCGGCGCGGCGCTCGTCGTCGGGCGCATGCACGGCAACGCGCTGTATGCGCTGTTCCTATGCGTGATCGCGCTGGGGCTGTTTAACATCAAGCGTCCGCTGATGACCGATTGGTTTGGGAACGTATTGCAGATCACCATCGAATACATCATCGATCTGCGCGCCTACGCAGGAGAACCGCTCCATGCCGTGCTGCCGGGGGATTTCCTCTGGGGGCGCGCGGCGCTGAGCGTATTGGGCATGGGGATGGCCGCGTTTGCCATTTATAAACCAATGCGCATCCGCTCTTAGTTGTTTTGTGCACGGATTGGGACGACGCATACGGTTTGAGAGGCTACGGTTTGCAAAGACACAGGAAAACAAGCTCTAAATAGCGGGAGTTTTCGCAAGTTTCCTTGGGCACATAAAGCGCGGATGCACGAAAATGATCCTAGAAATTCTCATTTTGATAGCCAACGCTCTAAAGGTCAGTACGGATGTATTTCTAAAGGATTCGCTTACTGTGGAGCCAGGCAATCACGAGGGCATCATGTACCAAATAGCAAGATTTATTGACCACTACGCACACGAGTATCATTATATGGTGGCAGGCATTATCCCAACGAAGTTCCGTTCGGAGGAACAGTGAAATAGGTACGCTGGGCGTCAACCCAGACGCCCGGTTTTATATTGATTAAACTAACCTTTTCGTTGGACGGTGGGCTTCGATGGCCGGTCTGTAGTAGCACGATCCCGATGAGCTGATAAAGGTAAGGGTTGGCCGGATCTGGAAGACAGTGCGGAGTAGACGTTAATTGGTATTTTTCGCAACTCATGGTACAATGGAAGCGTAGAAAGAGTATATAGTGCGAAACTGGATTGTTTAGGCTGGATGTCGCATTATGGCCATAATGCGTAGCAAGCTTCTATGCGTTTAGTCGAGAGAATTTGTACGAACGAAAGCTGTTCAAAAAAGGGGCTGAAAAATGAATAATGAATTAGTTGGATATTCAAGGGCCGGAGATGTTTTTCATTATCGTTGGGCGGCTCGCCGATGCCTTAATATGCTCTACCCCAATAGCAACTTGGAATATGTCGATATTGAGGGATCTGAAGAGGATGAGCAGCAAGGCGAAT
Source organism: Eubacteriales bacterium (assembly GCA_031551255.1). Lineage (GTDB taxonomy): Bacteria > Bacillota > Clostridia > Christensenellales > UBA1750 > JAVBNW01. The sequence continues at coordinate 18,892 of JAVBNW010000020.1, forward strand.
ATGTTATTGATGTATCTGAGTATTATTCAAACAATTCCAAAAGTGTTAAGGAAATAAAATACTTTCAGCTTAAGCATACCACTATTCATAAAAATGACCCATTTCACTTGAGCGATTTTAAGACAACGATTGAGGGATTCTCAAGCCGATATCGTGCTCTTCTATCCGACAAGAAGTTTGAAAATGTGATCGTATCATATATACTTGTAACTAATAGAACTATTTCTGATAGCGTAAAAGAAAATATACGTAGAATTCAAAATGGAGACGATGCGTCAAAAGAATTCGTTGCTACGCTTGAAAAGTATTCTGATATGTCCAAAGAAGCGTTAAGGAATTTTTGCAGCGCACTTTCTTTTGATGACAGCCAGGGTGACTATGAAAGCCAAAAAGAGCTTCTTTTTCAAGAATCTTCAAAAATAATGGCAAATTCATTTTCAACGCCTATAGTAGAAACACTGACCGCGTTTATCCAAAAAAAGTTTTACCTAATAGCTCTAAAAGGGTTTTGCCCGAGGAAATATTGCAAAAATTTGGAGTAACATCCAAGCACGATATTTTCCCAGCACCATCACACATTGATAGCCAAAGCAAGCTGATAATTAGAAAAGCGTATAAAGAGATTGTACAAGAGTTAACAACCTCAACTGAGCCTTGCATTATTCATGCAACAGGAGGGGGTGGGAAAACTGCATTTGCAACGTATCTGATTCGCAATTTGGATAATAACTCTGTTGGAATCCTCTATGACTGTTTTGGTGCAGGATCATATCGGCGTAGAAGTGCGCCGAGACATAGGCATTATGATGCTATTACACAGATAATAAATGAGTTAGCACTCAAGGAGCTATGTGATCCGATCCTAGGGAACGATTCTACATCGATGGTAAATCTGTTGAACGCATTTCATCGCAGTGTAACTACAGCCTCACTTCGCCTTCAGCAAATAGATCCACAGGCGAAATTATTACTAATAATAGATGCGGCAGATAATGCTCAGATGGCAGCACAAGAGTTCAATCAGGACAGCTTTATACAAGACTTACTGATGGAAAGCTTCCCGACTACAGTGCAGATTCTCATGTTTTGCAGAACGGAGCGCATTGATTTAGTTGATCCAGAAGATCGTGCAAAACATCTAGAGTTGAGATTATTTGAATTGTCGGAGAGCAAAGAACATCTTCTTGGTTTTTTTCCAAATGCAACTAATGAAGATACAGAGGAATTTCATCGCTTAACAAGTGCCAACCCTCGCGTGCAGATTAATGTATTGTCGACTGGGTCTGATAACGTTAGGGACTTATTGCAATCTTTGGGAGCGCATCCCAAAGGTGTTGAAACACAAATTAAAGAACAATTAGCTAATGCGATTCAAAATATTAAGAGGATCGAAGGGCCTATGTTAAAAGAGGCCATAGATGACATTTGTGTGGGGCTAGCTACATTGCCGCCATTTATTCCGATTGAAGTGCTAAGCAAAGTAACTGGAATATCCGAAGGAGTAATCAGAAGTTTTATAATTGATGTTGGCCGTCCGTTGTGGCTTGTAAATAATTATGCGGTTCAGTTTCGAGATGAGCCAACAGAAACCTGGTTTCGAAGTACATTTTCTGCATCAAAAGTGCAGGTCGCGCAATATGTGATGAAATTGCGAGAAAATGCTGATAATAATGTCTATATTTCAGAAGCGCTACCAGCACTATATCTTCAGGCTGGAATGTATAATGAATTGGTAGACCTTGCTCTTACAACCAGAGAGCTTCCGGTTGACAATCCTTCCATCGCTCGAAATATTCGGGTATATAGGCTCCAATATGCATTAAAAGCAGCAATAAAGCTAGAGAACTATTCTGATGCCATTCGTCTGGCATTAGTGACTGGTGAGGAGATTGCTGGTAAGGGCAGACAGATAGAAGTGCTTTCTAACAATATTGACTTAATTAGAATAGTGCAAGACGAAGAAGAAATACAATCCTTAGCCTACCGGCGTACATTTCATGGTAGCTGGGATGGATCTGAAAATATATATTCTGCAGCCTTGCTCTCTGGCAATAAATCATTAGCTGGCGAAGCAAGATCTTTTTTGCGTAGTGCATTGAATTGGTTAAAAATATATTTTGATGCTAAGCGTAGAGATGAATATCATATCTCATCATTAAGAGATGAAGAAATTTGTGAACTTGCATATGCAATTAAGAATATTGAAGGATCAGCACGTGTTGTCTCTTTTTTGTGCGATGGATTTAGACCTTCATTATGGATCTCTAATATTTCAAGTTGCTTTATTGAACGCTTAATAGATGTGAGTGATTATGAAACATTAGAACAAATCCTTACCCTCGAAATAAGACACCCATACTTTATTATTGCGTTGGCAGGGCAGCTACTTAGAATCGGACGGTATATACCCAGAAAAATGGCTGAAACAGCATTGACACTAATTACGCATAAAAAAGCAAAATTAACAAAACACAGATCATTTAACGAAGGTGCATATTTTGATAATTTAGTCTCGTTTTTAGAAGTTTGTGCTTATCTTCATTTACCCAATGTGTCGATATTGCGAGCAATAAACATCTATTTTGAAAATAGACTTCCTAACACATTCACCGATCACTTTTGGAGAGATGAGCGATCAAGTTATCTAAGGGTACTTGCGCTAAAAGAACGGCTGTTGCAGAAAAATACGGAAATAGATGAAATCATACCACTGTCCTGGGCGGAAGATAAAAAATCGGAGCATTCCAACGATATTTCAGAGTTGAAATCTACGATAGACGCATTATTACCATGGTATGTGCTTAGAATTAAGTTGCTGATAGGTGCGGACGGCAAGCTTAGTGATGAGTGCAAATTGTTGATCGAACGTGCTAATAAGCAGCATCATTTGAGATATCCAAGATATGGTTCAATAGCATATGATATCTATCATGCAAAAATATCGATTTTAGCCGTTTGCGAGTCAGGTAGTTCCGAAGAAATAGACTCTTACTATAGAAATTGTCTCAATGATGTAGATGGAGCGCGGTTTGATGATTTAGTTGAGCTTATGCGAATGTCTTGTAGAATGCCAAATTGTGTGACAATAGCTCAAGACACAGAAATTTTGATTTGCGACTTGCTTAATAGCAATTCAGAAACTGAAACTGAGATAAGACAAAGTAATTATGTTAAACTGGCACGAGCCGTTTATGAAAAATCCCCGGAAGATGCAGCGGTATATTTTAATAGGGGTGTAGAAATCGCATCTCGGTTTGGCGATGAGATTGTTCAAAGATGGGAAGCTGTTACTTCTATTGCAAAGAAAGTCAGTGAGAGTAACTACCAGAACGACCATATTGCTTATCGATATATTCGATGCGCAGAATTAGTGGGTGAAAATGTATATCGTGAAAAGCACTGGGATAGGGATGATGCAGTCAGAACGTGTGTGTCGTTATCGGCACCAACGGCAATAGCGTCGTTGAGCCGTTGGCGTGATCGCGAAGTTGGTCGCTTTTATTTGCAAATACACGCTTTAGCAGACGAGTTGGTAGGCAAGGGCTATGCCAAGCCATCGCAAGCATATGCTCTTAGCGCATTTTATGAAGGTTATTATCAAAGCGACTTTGCCACAACGTGCATAGAGAAAGAGTCTGAGAAAGATGCCAAGCAACAGTTGCTTAATCTCGCAGTGTTTGATATGGGTATAGCAGAATGTGGGGCGCGAGCCTGGAGCCAGCTCAAATATGTTTCTGATAAATATGAATTGAGTAATGAGCAATTAGAGGATACACTTGCTTATTTCGAGAATAGTGCATCTCAAAACATAGAAACTGATAAAACCGCTGGCGTTGATGAGCCTATAGACACCGGAGCGCTATTTGACGGAATCGATCTTCTTGAGCACAATGGCCTTAAGGAACTTTATCGAAGAGCTGAATATGCCGAAATAAGCCGATACAATTTGCGCGACAAAATGCTGGAATATGTTCCGATAGATGCCGTGGCAAAGTTTGTATCCATATTCTTAGACGATAATGACACCGATATTTTGGATGCCATCAATATGTTAAAAAATGTAAAAAATAAGTATGAACACAAAGCAAGTGTCCAGGGTTCATGGGAAAATTGGATTTACAAATTAGGATGTACCTACCCATATTCGCTAATTGCACACCGTTCCTTTGAACACTACACGCAAAACATTTTGAGAAACGATAGTGACCTAGCAGTTATTCGTTCTGCCATAATGTATATATTATCAAAAAACGGATCGTTCAAAGACGCTGAAACTTGTTTTGGATTTGTTAGTATTGCCGTACAATACTTGGCTGTGCATGAAGCAGAAATTTTACTTGATTTTGCACTTTCACGGTTTGAAGTTTTCATGGATAAAGATTATGGAGATGGCAATTATGAGACTAATATGCTTCTATCTCAGTCCGCACAAAATACAATTGCAGGATTTATTTGGTCATCATTAGGATCGCCTCATTCCGCCACACGTTGGAGAGCTGTACATAGTGTAGTACGTCTTGGCAACTTGCGCGATCAGTCCTCTATCAACGAACTAATTTGTTGGATGCTGGACGGGCAAGTAAGAGCATTTGGTTTTAAAGGTTATCCGTTTTATGTAATGCATGCAAAACTATATCTTTTAATTGCGCTACTTCGAATAGCCGTGGATGATACGAGCCTTCTTGTGCACTATAAGGATTTGTTCGCAGATATAGCTATTAATGCTTATCCCCATATCCTAATCCAGCGCACAAGTGCTGATATATGCGTGGCAATCGAAAAACAGTTTCCGCAAACTTTTCCTGAGGAATTGTTGTTCCAGTTTAGTGTAGTTGATAAAAGTCCTTTCCAAGTGGAAGACAGAACCAGTGATGGACTTCGTAGTACATATTTGCATTCTGCAAATCTTATCAACGTACCGCAAGAATACTTTCATGGATTTTTTATGGACAAGGATTGGTTTGCGCCACTAGCCAGAGTTTTTAATGTGCCAGAGGCACAAGTTTCTGATTTAGTAACAGATGTGCTCATAAACGATTGGGGACTTCCACTTAATGATGGGCACACAGACGATCCTAGATATTCACAATGGAGAAACGGCATGCTAAACTATCACAGTCACGGGATATTACCGAAATCATATGATTATGAATTTTATCTGACCTATCATGCGTTATTGTGTGCCGCTGGCAAATTATTACGAAACATGCCGGTAGTTAAGCAGTTCCACGATGATGCACCATTTGAAGAATGGCTTGGTTGGCAGACTATGACTAGGAATGACGGACGATTTATCTCAGATAGGAGAGATCCCCCTCCATTTAGTTATCATGAGTTTAGTCGAGAAAACAAAGATTGGGAAAATTTCTTAGATGATTCCGCGTTTTTTGATGGGCTCTTCACTAATGGAAAAAAGCAGAAATTCGTCACAGTAGATGGATGGTGGGAAGATGGCGATATGTCGTTATGTGAGAAATACTCGGTTTCGTCTGCCTTTATTCCCCTGGAAACGACAGATGCGTTGATAAGGGCATTAAACAGTTTTGAAAATCCTCACGACTATAGAATACCAGCGTATCAGGAAGAACTTGAAGAGTATGAGGCTTTTGACGAAGAAACTGCCATTCCAAACGACAAGTTTCTCATGGAAGGCTGGATTGTTTGTCCGGATACTTCAAAAAATCTTGATGCATATGATCCTTTTGCAGCGGATATTTTTTATCCATCCATAAGAATCGGACAACGTTATGCCGAACTTTTGAACATATATGCCGATACTGAATTTCGGTATTGGCATGATCGTGATTCTGATGAGCTTAAAGCAATTTCATTGGTTTGGTGTTCGGACGTAGAGGATCCAAGCAAAGATTCTCCTTTGCGAAAAGGAAAGCGTATAAGTGTCGAGCTTTCTGCGTTAACCCAGTTGTGCAAGAAACTCGACAAAAATCTATTGTTTGAAGTAACTCTCAAACGATCTTTTGAGAAGGGGTTAGGTTATGAAAACGGGAGAGAGTATAGAGCTCCAAAAGCAAGAATATATATCCTGTATAAGGATGGAACAATTGTCCAAGTTAATTGAACTGAGCAAATTAATGATTGATGATTTAGGTAGGTCTTGCGATATAACGGGGCGATGGATGGCGGCCTACAGAAGAAATGCTTTGATATAGTTCTCGAATTATGGCAACACAAAAGTCGATTTCCAAGTGACAGCCTTCCTTTTAGAGATTATACTTCAGTTTTTAATACGCTAAAACGCATCGATCCCCCAAATGCGACCCCATTTTATATCAGAGAAATAAGCGAAACAAGTGAGGATATTAAACCTTATATTGATATGCCCCTTTTGGTGGATAAGACTGTCAGGATCTGGTTTGATTATATTTTTAAACAGGCAATAAAGGCTACAATTAGTGGAACCTCACTTAGATATTTAGAGGCTACAGTTGACATAGATGATAATTCAAAATTGTTATATGAACTGATGAGGTCTTTTGACGAAGACCTTTGTGATGCTGATGATCTCAGGAAAAACATTGATGTCTTAACACGTTTCTCAAAGTTTAATGATGAAATGATAGAGTGCATCAAGGATGATCTTTCATCATACCCAGTTTAGGTGATAATTGTTTTAGGGAATTAGAGTATTAAAATTCGTATCCGTTTTTAGCATTCACATTATCCATTGAATTTGAGTAAGCGTCAAAAAGCGAGGCCAGGGAATCTCAAGGAAAACGGATCTTACAAGAAACCGGAGCTAAATGGGGAAGCAAGAGGTCAAGATTGTTCAAATTATTGAGGATATCCCAATTGGGGGCATTTTTGAAAATATAGGTAAGGTAGGCAAAAGGATCAAGCCCGTTTTCCTTTGC
>JAVBNW010000127.1:0-18468 GCA_031551255.1 Eubacteriales bacterium
AAACCGCCTCCGTATCCTTGTCGCGGCGCAGCTCGACGGTCTCTCCAAACGCCCTTGCGCTCTCAGGCACGATCAGCAGCCCGGTTTCTTCGCGCGTCTCCCGCCCAAGGGTCCGGATGTGATCCTCCCCTTCCTCCATGCCGCCGCCGGGGAATTTGCATTCCCCAAACTTTTCGCTGCGCACCATCGCAAGGCGTCCATTCCTGAAGATGACCGCGCGCACGGCGCGCCTAACGATATGCGGCCAGGACGAATCGTAGTTTGCCGCATCGATTGTAAATAAGTATCGCATGGCGCACGCTCCCTCTCGGGTATTCACAACGGCAGTATAAGGCATACAAAAAGAGCCGTCCATGATGAAACGGCTCTTTCTCTGCCCATGTGTATGCGATCCGGTTTAGCGGTCTCTTTCGCGAACTTTGGCCGCCTTGCCAACGCGACCGCGTAGATAGTACAGCTTCGCGCGGCGTACCTTGCCGCGGCGCACGACGGTGATGGAATCCACGCGCGGGCTGTGCAGAGGGAACGTCCTCTCCACGCCGATGCCGTAGCTCATGCGGCGGACGGTGAACGTTTCGCGTATGGAGCCGTTACGGCGGGCGATGACGATGCCTTCAAACGCCTGCAAGCGCTCGCGGGTACCCTCGACGACCTTCACCTGCACGCGAACCGTGTCGCCAATGCCAAACTCGGGGCGATCGGTGCGTAGCTGTTCGGATTCGATGGCGCGAATGATTTCGGACATGATATTTCTCCCTTTCTCTGGACGTTCGTGCCCGCATGCGAACAGAGGACCGCCCGATTTGCGCAAAGCGAATTATAACACGCCATGGGCGGACATGTCAACGCAGCACGGGCTTCTTATGCGTTTTTCGCTTAGATTTTCACAAATACGAATAATTTGATGCAAAATATAACTTGAACGACCTGCGCCCCTTGCGGCAATACCTGGCGCAGAGTATGATGGTACTGGAAAATTGTTTGCCTTTCGTCATTTGGGTAGCGAGGAGAAGCGGCATGGCAAAAAAGCGTATGGGCATCATCGGCATGGGCGGCATTTCAAATTTGCACGAAGCGGGCATCCAAAAAAGCCCGGATCTTACCGTTACGGCGGTATGTGAGATCATCCCCGAAAAACTGAAAATGCGCGCAGACAGGCTAGCTCTGCCCGAGAATAGGCGATTCTTGGATTATCGCGACCTGATCGCCTGCGAGGACGTAGATGCCGTGAGCATCTGCACCCCGAACGACCGACATTTTGAAATGGCGCGCGCGTGCATTGCCGCAGGCAAGCCCTTCGCGGTAGAAAAGCCTGTGTGCAACGATCAACATCAGGCAAAGGAACTTGCGGATGCGGTGGGTGGCCTTGCGCATATGGTGTGCTTCTCCTACCGGTTCCAGCGCGCGGCGCGCTTTGCCAAAGAGTTGATCGCATCCGGCGAGCTGGGACGCATTTACCACATCAACGGCGTGTACTATCAGGATTGGGGCATCGGCCCGGCCCCGTTGGTATGGCGCTTCGTCAAAAGCGTGGCCGGCTCGGGCGCCTTGGGCGATTTAGGCTGCCACTTGGTAGATCTTGTGCGGTTCGTCACCGGCGAAGAATTCTTAAGCGTTCAGGCCGATACGGAGACGTTCGTCCATGAACGCAAGCTTCCCGAGGGCGAAGGCACGGGCGCGGTGGACGTGGACGACGCGATCAACCTGCTGGCGAGAACCTCCGGCGGAGCGATGGCGAACTTGACGATTTCGCGCTACGGCTTCGGGCGCGGCAACTACCAGCGGCTGGAGATCCACGGCGAAAAGGGATCGTTACGCTATCGCCTGGAAGCCGACTCGACGCTGGAAATCCTAACCGGAAGCGCGATGCGCCAAGGTCATGCGTTCGCAAATGTGCCGATCCCTCCGCGCTATCAGGGCGATCAGATGCAGAGCTTCGCCGACATCCTGCTGGGCAAATCCGACGGGCTGCCCGCCAAGCTCACGGACGGCCATGTCAATCAGAGGATCATGGAGGCCGCATTAGAAGCGGCCGAGCGAGGAACCCGTGTCACGCTATAAATACAAAACGAAGGGGAGGATCGACATGGCACAGCTGCCGATTCGCATAACCGTATGGAATGAAAACGAGCACGAAAAGACATCCGAAGAGGTGCGCAAAGTCTACCCCGAGGGCATTCACGGCGCCATCGCCGGGTTCCTGGGCAAAGACCCAAATCTTCTCGTGCGCACCGCCACGCTGGACATGCCCGAGCACGGCCTTACTAAGGAAGTGCTCGACGACACCGACGTGCTCACTTGGTGGGGGCATATGGCGCACCAGAAGGTATCCGACGAAATCGTCGAGCGCGTAGTAAGGCGCGTCAATGCCGGTATGGGTCTCATCGTGCTGCACTCCGGCCACGCATCCAAGGTGTTTTCGCGGCTGACCGGCACCGAGACGGGGCGCCTGAGGTGGCGCGAAAACAACGAGCGCTCGCGGCTGTGGACCGTCGCGCCCGGCCACCCCATTGTAGACGGCGTGCCGGACACCTTCGTCATCCCCGCCGAGGAAACGTATGGCGAGCCCTTCGGCATCCCCGAGCCGGACAGGCTGATTTTCATCTCGTGGTCCCCCGGCGGCGAGGTGTTCCGTTCGGGCTGCTGCTTCGTGCGCGGGGCCGGGCACATCTTCTACTTCCAGCCCGGGCATGAAACCTTCCCGAGCTACTACATCCCCGAGGTTCAAAAAGTCATCGCCAATGCGGTGTACTGGGCCTCACCCACCCGCCGCGGCTCGCTGCACCTAAGCCTTGGCGAGCCCAACGGCGCGGGGCTTGAGGGCTAATCATTAATTATTGGTTTAAAAAAGAGTCCGGCGCAATGCGCCGGACTCAGATTGATGACAAAGTCAGCAGAGGAGAAGAAAGAGGCAGAAGCCGGAGAAGGCCTTGTATAGTCGTCCAACCCCAAAACCAGCACATGCGAGCGGATCTTTTCCCGCATGGCGGCGTCGAACTCCAGTCAGCGTAGCTGCCGGCTACGCCTCCTTGCCCTGCGAAAAATCTCTCGCTCGTCTGCACCGCTTTTGAAGTTGGGCGACTATATTATGCGTTCCTTTCCGGGGCGCCGGGCCGAGGCCCCTTGGAAAGAGCCGGAGGGTGGCCAGAGCCGTGCGCGCCGAAGGCGCAAACCGACACGGCGCAAGGCCAGCCGAGGCCCCCGACAAGCCGAAAGTTTGGTGGGGTAGAGTAGCGACCCGCGGCAATCGACGTTAGGAGATTGGCCGTGGGCACTCGCAAACTGCAAGGTTGTATAGCCGCAGGCTCATACCTGCCGGTATGCAAGTCCGGCCGGAAATGACGCAGGGCGAGGTGATTCCAGAGGGATCACCTTTGCAAAGGGTCATCCTGCGCGATGCCGGATTGCTTCATCTTCAATACATTCAAGCAATCCGGCATGCAGTTTCCACTTCTAGGACTTGCACGCCGCGATGACAAACCGCAGTTTGTCATCGCGCTGAGTCCGGCGCAATGCCATGCGAGGGGCTTTACGCCATGATCCGATAGTCTCTTTCGGAAAGGATCGTGCGCAAAAGCAGCGCATGGGCCCGGTCGCGCGTCTCGAGCTCGAGCTCGACCACCGTCGATCCGATGGCGACATCGGCGCGCAGCCGATCGTGGGAAACGGCCACGACATTCGCCCCGGTTTCACTGACGACATCCAGTAGCGCGCCGAGTTGCCCCGGGCGGTCGAGCACCAGCACCTTCACCGACATCTTGCGCCCCGCCTTCACCAGGCCCTTGTCGATGATGCGCGCGATCATCGTAGAATCGATGTTGCCCCCGGAAAGAAGCGCCATGGTCTTTCGGCCCTTGATGGGCGCCCTGCCGTACAGCGCCGCGGCGAAGGAGGCCGCGCCCGCGCCCTCGGTAACGATCTTCGCACGCTCGAGCAGGTAGAGCATCGCCGAGGCGATCTCCCCGTCGTCCACGGTGACGACGCCCTTGAGATACTCCCTACACAATGCATAGGTCAAGTCTCCCGGGGTTTTTACGGCGATGCCGTCGGCGATCGTCGCGGCGGAGGCAAGCGTCACCGGTCTCCCGGCCTTGAACGATGCGAGCATGGACGCCGCACCCTCCGGCTCCACGCCATACACCTTGCACGCCGGCATGAGCTCGTGCATGGCCAACGCAACCCCCGCCGCCAAACCTCCTCCGCCCACCGGCACGAGCAGCATCTCAAGATCCGGAGCTTGCTGGGCGATCTCCAGCGCGATCGTTCCCTGACCTGCGACGATCGCCGCGTCGTCAAAGGGGTGGATAAACGTCGCACCCGTCGCGTTGCGCAGGTCGATCGCGTGCGCATACGCGTCGTCGTATACCTCTCCGTGCAAAATTATGTGCGCGCCATAGCCTTCTACTGCGGCGATCTTCATCAGCGGAGCGTTTTTCGGCATAACGATCGTACAATCCACTCCCAGCCGTTTTGCGGCCTTGGCAACCCCCTGCGCATGATTGCCCGCCGATGCCGCGATGACGCCGTGCGCCCGCTCGTCGTCTGAAAGCATAAGCATGCGGTTAAAAGCCCCACGGGCCTTGAAAGAGCCGGTCGTCTGGAGCGATTCGGCCTTGACCAGCAGCGTGCCGCCGTCGGGCAGGGCAACTTCGGCCACGTCCGTTCTGTGGATGTGTGGGGCGATGCGCTCCATCGCGACGCGCACGTCACCAGGCGTTACGGTGCTCGGCATATACATTCCTCCCTTGCCGCAGGTATGCCCGAAAACAGGCGGAACTATCCGCAATGCTCCGGGCTTGCTTCTCTTAGCCTCTTTTATCGTTACGCATGGAAAAGCAAAAAATCCATCGTAGCGCATAACGGATAAAAATATGCTGATCTTGCGAATATGCGCTAACAAAAAAGCAGGGGCCGAACGCTTCCGGCCCCTGCACAACCAAGCGGTTAATCCTACTGTGCTTTTTCGACGTAGGCGTTCTCGAGATACACCTGGCCCAGCGGGTTGGTGCGGATGCCCTTGAGGGTATCCTTAAACAGCATTTCCTTGTTGTAGAAGTAGATCGGCGCGGTGGCATAGTCGGCCATCAGGATATCTTCGGCCTGGTGCAGCTTAGCGAAGTGACCCGCGGTATCCGGATCGGCCATCGCGTCGAGCAGCGCCTTGTCGTACGCCTCGGAGTTGTACTTGGTGTCGTTGTTGCCCGAGGACGTCATGTACAGCGAAAGCATGGTGTAGGGGCTGTTGTAGTCGGCAATCCAGCCGTTGCGGGCGATCTGATAGTCGCCAGCGCGGCGCGTGGCCGTCATAACCGACCAGTCGAGCGAGGCGATAGTTACGTTCACGCCCAGAGCCTCTTTCCACATGTTCTGAAGCGCCTCGGCGATCAGCTGGTGGGTGCTGTTGGTGTTGTAGATGTACTCGACCGCCGGGAAGCCTTCGCCGCCCGGGTAGCCCGCATCGGCGAGCGCCTGCTGGGCTTCGGCCTTGCGCGTCTCGTAATCGGTGCTCAGGTACGGGTTGGCGTTCTTGTAGAACTCGCTGCCGTCGCCGTCTTTGAAGCCCGGGCCGATGAAGGAGTACGCGGGCAGCACGAGGCCGCGGCGCAGCGTGTTGGCGATATACTCGGTATCGATGGCTTTGACGAACGCCTCGCGAACCTTAATGTTGTCAAACGGGGCCTGCTGCACCTGCATGCTTACGTAGTAGGTGCCCAGCTGGGGAACCGCGTGCCAGATGCCTTCCGCGCGGATGGAGTCGAGCTCATCCATCGGGTAGCCCTGCGCATAGTCCAGCTCGTCGGCGCGAAGCGCTGCTAGGATGGCGGTGTCGTCGTCCATGAGCTTGAAGATGATCTTATCGTTGCGGACGTTGGCCTTATTCCAGTAGTTGGGGTTCTTGACCAACACGAGCTCGGAATCGTGCGTCCAGCTCTCCATCATGTACATGCCGTTGGTCACATACGTCTTGGGGTCCTGCGTCCAGGCTGCCCCGTTGGCCTCGATGATATCGCGGCGAACCGGCGAAATGGCCGCAAACGCGGAGATCTCAAGGTTGAAGGGAACGGGGTACTGCATCACGCACTCGAGCGTCTTGTCGTCGATAACGGTGACGCCCAGCTCTTCGGGCGCGGCGGTTCCTTCGAACACTTCCAGGCCCTTATAGAAGAACTGGCCGATATCCGCGGCGTAGGGGGCTGCGACATCGGCATCGCACAAGCGCTCAATCGCATAGGCGAAGTCGTCGGCTTTCACAGGCTGGCCGTCCGACCACTTGTTGTCGCGGATTTTGAAGGTGTACACCTGATAATCCACGCCGTCGATGTTGCGCGTGGAGACCTCGTAGCTCTCCGCGCCGCCCACTTCGAGGCCCTCGGACATTACGCCCGTGGGAACGATCAGCGTCTCAAACAGATGCGCAAAGTAAATCGAGCCGTCCAGAGACGAGTTCATCGTCGGGTCCAGCGTCTCGGGCTCGGATGCGACGCAAGCGGTGATGACGTTATTGCCGCCGCCTCCGGATCCCGAGCAGCCCGCCGCGAAGCCCATCAGCATCAGCGCGGCAACCGCGAGAGATAGATACTTCTTCATAGTAGAGGACACTCCTTTTTTCCCTTTTCTCTTTCCGGTTTTCTATGGCAGAACGCATTGCGCTACCATACACCCTAAAGTATATACCATAATAAAAGCAAAAGCACGCACATAAACCTGGTTTTCAACGAAAAATCAAACAAAACTCAACACTTAAGCCTTACGATTACCAACCTTGCGTAACTTTGTGGCACGCGCAGTAGTGGCCGGGCGTCACTTCGGCATAAGCCGGCGCTTCGGCCGCGCAGATGTCGCGCGCGTACGGGCAGCGCGTGCGGAAGCGGCAGCCGGACGGCATATCGATGGGGCTTGGCACGTCGCCCTCGAGCACGATGCGGCGGCGCTCGCGGCTGAGCTTCGGGTCGGGGATCGGAATGGCCGACAAAAGCGCCTGCGTATACGGGTGCATGGGCTCGCGGTACAATTCGCTTGACGATGCGAGCTCCACCAAGGCGCCCAGGTACATCACGCCCACGCGCTGGGAAATATGCCGAACGACCGACAGATCGTGAGCGATAAATAGATACGTAAGCCCGATTTTTTGCTGAAGCTCCATCAGCATGTTGATGACCTGCGCCTGAATGGAGACATCCAGCGCGGAAATCGGCTCGTCGCACACGATGAATTCGGGCTTGACCGCCATGGCGCGGGCGATGGAGATGCGCTGGCGCTGGCCTCCGGAAAACTCGTGCGGATAGCGGTTCATGTGCTCGGTGTTGAGTCCCACCAGCGCAAGCTGCTCCACGATCATGCGCTCGCGCTCTTTTTTATTATCCGTAACGCGGTGGATATCCAGCGGCTCGCCCACGATATCGCCCACCGTCATGCGCGGGTTCAGCGAAGCATAAGGGTCCTGGAAGATGATCTGCATGCGGCGGCGATAGGGAAGCATTTTCTTCTTCGTAATGTCTTCGCCCTCCAGCAAAATGTTGCCGGATGTAGGCTCGTACAGGCGGATCAACGTGCGGCCTACGGTAGATTTTCCGCAGCCGGATTCGCCCACCAGCCCAAGGGTCTCCCCCTTTTCGATAGCAAAGGAGATGCCGTCCACCGCCTTGACGGTGCGCTTTGCAAAACCCTTGCCCTTGATGGGGAAGTATTTTTTCAAATCTTTAACTTCGATCAGCGGAGCGTTGCTCACCGCGCGCTCACCCCTTCCTTCGCGTTGAGCCAGCAGCGGCTTTCGTGGCCGTCGCCAAAGTCGAACGAAGGCGGCTGCTTTTCAAGACACACCTTCATGCAGCGATCGCAACGCGACGCAAACGGGCAGCCCGCGGGCAGCTTAAGAAGATCCACCGGCGTCCCTTCGATGGGAATGAGCGGCTCGTCGCCGTCGCTGTCGAGCCTTGGCAGGCACCTGAGCAAGCCCTGCGTGTAGGGATGTTTCGGGTTATAATAGATTTCGTCCACCGTGCCGCGCTCAACGACGTTGCCGGCGTACATCACCAGCACGCGCTCGCAAAGGTCGGAGATGATGCCCAGATCGTGGGTGATCAGGATGATCGCGGTGCCGGTCTTTTCCTTGAGCTCTTTCATAAGCTCTAAAATCTGCGCCTGAATCGTCACATCCAGCGCGGTGGTCGGCTCATCGGCGATCAAAAGCTTGGGCTCGCAGCTTAGCGCCATGGCAATCATCGCCCTTTGGCGCATGCCGCCGGAAAATTCGTGGGGGTATTGCCGCATGCGCTGGTCGGGGTTGTTGATGCCGCACAGCTTGAGCATATCGATGGAGCGGTCGCGCGCCTCTTGCTTCGTCATGCCGGCGTTATGGCGGGTAAGCGTTTCGATGAGCTGGTTGCCGATGGTATATACGGGGTTGAGCGATGTCATCGGATCCTGGAAAATCATCGCGATTTCCTTGCCGCGCACGGAAAGCATATCGGAAGTGGACATGCTCTGGATATCTCTGCCGTCAAACGTCATGCTGCCCCCGACCACCCGGCCCGGATAGGGGGTAAGCTTCATCAGCGCGTTCACCGATACGCTCTTGCCCGAGCCGGATTCGCCCACGATGCCCAGCGCGTCGCCCGATGAAAGCGCATAGCTTATGCCGTTGACCGCCTTGACCTCGCCCGCGGGCGTAAAGAACGATACCGCGAGTTCGTGAAACTCTACGAGATTTTGCTTGTTATCCATGCCTCTGCCCCCCTAATCGCGCAGGCGCGGGTCGAGCGCGTCGCGAAGGCCATCGCCGAATTGATTGAATGCCAGAATGATCAGCGACAAGATCACCGCCGGGAAAAGCATGCGATAGGGATAGGTTTGCAGGCCCTGCAGCGCATCTGAAGCGAGCGAGCCCAGCGAAGCCATCGGCGCCGCGACGCCCAGCCCTAGGAAGCTTAAAAACGACTCGGTGAAGATCGCCGACGGAATCTGGAACAGGGCTGTGACCATAATCGTGCCCATACTGTTGGGCAAAAGGTGCTTGAAGATTACGCGCCAGCGGCTGGCGCCCAGCGCCTGCGCCGCAGATACGTATTCGGATTGCTTGGTGACGAGCACCTCGCCGCGCACCATGCGGGCCATACTCACCCAGTACAGCAACGCAAATGTGATGAAGATGGAGATCAGCCCCGAGCCAAAACCGCGCATCCCGCTAAAAAGCGTTGAGTTCATAAAAAACTGATCCAGCGGTTCGCGAAGCGCTATGCGCAACAGGATCACGATCAGCGTCGTGGGCACCGCGTAAAGAACTTCGACCACGCGCATCATAATCGTATCGGTCCACCCGCCGGCATAGCCGGACACCGCGCCGTACACCGTTCCGATGACCAGGATGATGACGCTTGCGATGATGCCGATCAAAAGCGATATGCGCGCACCCATCATGTTGCGCACGAGCAAATCGCGCCCGAGTGCATCGGTGCCGAAGGGGTGCTCCAGGCTGGGGGAAAGGTTTTCCGAACCCCTGATCTGCTGCTCATACGTATAGGGTGAAAACATAGGCCCGATAAACGCGAAGAGCATGATGATGATAAGCAGGCAAAGCGACAGCATTGCCACCTTGTTGCGCCTGAACCTGCGCATGGCGTCCTGCCAATAGGTGACCGATGCGCGCATGGTAACAAGCTGCTCGCGCTCTTCTTTCGAAGCCGAGCGCTCGTCCTCCGGGGTCAGCTTATAGTTTACCCACGCCGCGCCGGCATTTCGGATAGGCGGTTTCTTCTCGCTCATGCTTCCCCCTCCTTACTCGTACTTGATGCGCGGGTCGATCAGGCCGTATAGCATATCCACGATGAAGTTGGCGGCGATCAGCACGAACGAGTAGAAGACCGTAACGCCCATGATCAACGGATAGTCGCGGTTGTTAATGGAATCGATGAAGAACTTTCCGAGGCCGGGCACGGTAAAGAGGCGTTCAATCACGAACCCACCGGTGAGAATTGCCGCGGTGAGCGGGCCAAGATACGTAACCACCGGGATGATGGAGTTGCGCATCGCGTGCTTAAAGAGCACCACCTTCTCCGGCAGGCCCTTGGCGCGCGCGGTCTTGATGTAGTCCTGGCCGAGCACGTCGAGCATGCTCGAGCGCATGAGGCGCGTAATAAAGCAAATGGGGCTCAGCGACAACGCAAACGCCGGCATGATGTAGTGCAGCGGCGTATCGAGCCCTATAAAGGGCAGCCACCCGAGCGTTTGCCCAAAGAGCAAGAGCAAGAGCGCGCCCATCACAAAGCTTGGTATCGCATACCCCAGCGTGCAGATGAACATGATAATTCTATCCGTCTTTTTGTTCCGGTTCAGCGCGGCGAACGAGCCCAGCGGCACGCCTACGCACACCGA
This sequence comes from Eubacteriales bacterium, assembly GCA_031551255.1. Taxonomy (GTDB): domain Bacteria; phylum Bacillota; class Clostridia; order Christensenellales; family UBA1750; genus JAVBNW01. The sequence goes on from JAVBNW010000127.1 coordinate 10,372, forward strand.
CAAGAGCACCGCCACGATGCCCAGCGATGCCGAAACCGGAAATTTATCGGCGATGATGCGGTTGACGGACATGCCGATGCGCTTGAGCGAATCCCCAAGATCCCCCCGCACCAGATTGCCCATGTAGATGCCGTATTGCGTCATTAAAGGCTTATCCAGGCCGTACTTGCGCTCCATCGCCTGCACGACCTTTGGGTTGGATTTTTCGGTGTTGAACGGTCCGCCAGGAACCGTATGCATCAGAAAAAAGGTCAGCGTGGCGATCAAAAACACGGTGATCACCATCATCACTGCCCTCTTCAGGATGAACTTTGCCATATGACGACTCCTTCCGGCACCCACACCCGATATGCTGCGTCCGAGGCCTCGCCCGCCGTACCATGCTAAAAACCTCGCGAAATCCTCTTTGCCGGACAAAGCGCCGAAACACAAAAAGACCGCGAAAGAAGAACGATGGACGGTTGCACGTACAAGCTTCGTTGACAATCCCGATTTTATTTGCATACTTTATCATAGATAGTGCAAAAATGCAATCCTCGCAGCGCTTTTCCGCCACAATAGCCGCGCGTTTGGCGGGTAGCGATGCAAAACGGGCGCGTTGCTGCATGTAGTTTTTATACGCATCAATGCATATGCTATGCAACAATCATTCATTACGGCATGTAGAAACGCAAAAAATGTATAGTGGGTGCATATCGTCAGGTTCTCCGAAAAAAACAAAATTTGCAAGGGATTCACAGCCAAGAAAGCGCGTTCATTCGGTGTTGGCCCGTGCCGGCGCCCGCCCGTGCTTATGCCATACCCGCGCGGGCAAAGCGGCGCCGCATGTGAGCGGCGCCGCTTTCCTGTCAACGGAACATTTACTCCTATGCAGAGCGGCCCGCTATACCTCTGCCTTGCCGTATACCGGGCCGAGCGTTTGGCAGGCGCGGTAATCGCCGCTCTCCATATCCTGCGTGCCGAAGCTGGCAAACATGGCGGGGCGGTAGATGTTTTCTTCCGAAACGTTGTGCATGCATACAGGGATGCGCAGCATGGCGCACAGGGCGATCAAATCCGCGCCGATGTGCCCGCCGCAGAACGAGCCATGGTTCGCGCCCCAGTTGGCCATGACGGAATAGACATCCTTAAACGCTCCCTCGCCGGTCAGGCGCGGGGCGAAGAAGGTAGAAGGCCATGTCGGATCCGTACGCTCGTCCAGCGTGCGGTACACGTTCTCCGGAAGATCCAGCGTAACGCCCTCGGCAATGTGCATCACCGGCCCCAAGCCGTGCACCCAATTGAGCCTCGCCAGCGTAACGGGCATGCCCCCGCGCGAAAGAAAGCGCGTGGAAAGCCCGCCCCCGCGGAAGTAACCGCGCGATCCGGGGCAAAACTCGGCATGCGCGAGCGTTTCTTTAACATCTTTGGGCATGACGCACCACCAATCCTTGATGGCGGGTTTGCCGTCCGAGTCTTCACAGCGGCCCGCGCCGTCCAGCGCCGCCGAGCCCGAATTGATCAGATGCATAAGGCCGTTTGCCGCATCGCCCGAAGGCTTCCAGCCGGATACCCTCTCGATCGCCTCGGGGCTCCAATACGTGCGCACATCCGCAAACACTTGCGCCTTGCCGCTGAGCAGCTTGCCAAAGAGCATCGTCGCCCCGTTCATCGCATCGTTCTCCGTTGCAACGATGTACGGCTCGCGGATGCCGTTCCAGTCGAACGAAGAGTTTAAAAGGGTTTCCATGAGGTCTCCGTTGGGGAAGTGGTCCGTCCACTGCCTCTGGCCCTGGAAGCCTCCGGCAATCGCGTTGTGCCCCATCGACTCTTCGCCAAAGCCCATTTCGGCCAGACGGGGGTTGCCCACCATCAAATCCCTCGCGACCAGCGTCATGATCACGCAGGCCTTGAGCACCTCTTCCTTTTGCATGGCGGATTGCTGCATTTCCGGCGGGTTAGGGTCGCGCCCGATCCTAAGGTTCACCTTGGCCCAAGAGAGCGCGCGCTCGAACTCCTCGCCGTCGTAAATGCCCTCTTCCCAGCGGCGCACAAATTCGGACATATCCACCGATTCCACCCGCATGCCCAGCCACTTTTCAAAGAATCCAGCGTTGATCATAGAACCAGCGATGCCCATGGAAACCGAACCCATGGAAAGGTAGCTGTTCCCGCGCATCGTGGCCATAGCGATGCCCGCTCGGGCAAAGCGCAAAAGCTTTTCTTCGACGTCGGCGGGGATGGAGGTATCGGAAGAGTCCTGAACATCCGTCCCATAAATCGAAAACGCCGGTAGCCCCTTTTGCGCATGAGCAGCGAGCACCGCGGCAAGATACACCGCGCCGGGGCGCTCGGTGCCGTTAAAGCCCCAAATAGCCTTGGGGCGGTGCGGGTCCATATCCATCGTCTCGGTGCCGTAGCACCAGCAGGGAGTGACCGTTAGCGAAACCCCAACACCCGCCCTTGCAAATTTCTCTTCGCAAGCGGCCGCCTCGGCAACTCCGCCGATCGTCGTGTCGGCGATCACGCATTCCACCGGCAGGCCGCACGCATGGCGCAGCTTTGAACTGAACAGTTCCGCCGCGCGCCGCGCCATGGCCATGGTCTGCTCCTCGAGCGATTCGCGCACGCCGCCGCGCCGCCCATCGATGCACGGCCGAATTCCGATCTTGGGAAGGCCGACGATCTGTCTGTTTTCAGGCAGTATCTTTTCCATCGCTTTTGCATCCTCCTCATGACGAAATATTTCTCGCTTCATTATAGTGCGGCGCGGCGCAATGCGCAACTCGTCGGTTTGCGCTGCGTGAAACCTCCTCTTCCCAAAGAAACTAAGGTTTCTTTGGGATTGTGAAGAACGGAGAACGCGCGCGTTCGTTTCTTAGCTCCTCGTTCTTCTTGCCCCTCAAAACCGCCTCAGCTGTTTTGAGGAAGAGGAGCATTATACTTTGCTTGATTTTCCTGCACAACACAATATGCCCATTGCGCCATTTCGCGGACAAGCTCGTTGGAATCGCCGCGCGCTTTCACAATATAGGGCAGGTATTCGGGCCTGCGCTCATATGCCATGGCGCGCAACGCCTGCGTCTTCCACTTCCAGGCATTATGACGGCCTATGTACCAAAAAAGAGGTGAGAGCTTCTCGATAACGGCATCTTCGTCCATCGATAAGAGCTGCTCAAGCGTCACGACTTTCGCAATATCCTTCATTCGCGAAAAATCCTCATCGCCGGACCAACAACCCGCATTCATCGGGCAGCAATCCTGGCAATCATCGCAGCCGTATAGCCATCCCTTCATATCCATCCGTATGTCTTCAGGCGGCAGAGTGCCCGGAAGTCCGCCCCAGGTAAGCATGCTCGTGCAGCGAAAGGCGTTTGTCTGAAACGGTTCGGCGAGCGCGTGGGTCGCACAGGCGTCGATGCATCTGGTGCATTCTTTCGGACAGGGCGGCAAGGAAACATCGCGGATAAGCTCGAGCTCCCGATCGATCAACCACGTTTCGACCCATACCCACGAGCCGTGCTCCGTATAAAAAAAATTGTTTTTGCGTACGATGCCCAGGCCCGCCCAAGCCGCCGCGTAGCGGCCTGCGGAAATGCCGTGGATGTCCCTTTTGAATCTCACGCCGCGCTCTGAAAGATAACGGTCGAGCGCCGCGGCCGCCCGATATTCCTTCGATTCGGGAACCGTGCGGTAATCGGTGAGGTAAAGCTTTCCGATTCTTCCCCGCAAATGCGCCGGAATCGCGTACCTTCCGTATCGTCCGACGCACACGACGATGGCCTTGGCAAAAGGCTCCGCCCCTTGCGGACAGGCGAACTTATCAAAGTAAGAATAGTATGGCCTTGTCTCCGGAAAGCGCTCGGTGCGCCGCTCGAGCCTTTCGCGATACCCAAGCATATCCTTGGCCTTGACGATGCCGCAGTCGGCAAAGCCAAGTTCGATCGCCTTGTTGTAAATTTCCCGCGCCGCGATGTCCATGGCAATCCCCTTTCACATTTTAATACGCCAAATCGGACGGATCGCCAATCAGGCAAAGCAAACGATAGGTGCATGGCAGGGCGCCGTCCACGCTGTGCCGATCAAAGATGTCTTTGAGCCGGTTGACAAAGCCGTCGTACCGCGCATCTCCTATGCCGGGGGCAAAAGCGCTGGACAGGCAGCCGGAGAGAAAGCGGCTGAAATCCTGCCGATGCGTCTGGTAAAACGTCTTGCTCTGCGCTTTGCCGGGCGCGAATTCCCGCCCGATGCGGGCATCCCCGTCGATGGCCACCCGGTCTTTATGCTCTTGCCACAGCTTTTGCATATCCTCGAGCGCGGGCGACTCGTGAGGATAGTAATGCGTGACGATCAGTTTGCCGCCCTTTTTTAGTATCCTGAGAAATTCGGGCAGCGCAAGGGTAACGTCAAATGAGCTGAGCGAATTGCCGCAAACGATCTAATCTACGCTGTTGGTCGGCAACCGCGTATCCTCCGCCGTACGCAAATAGGAACGGTAATTGGCATAGCCCCCCCATTGACGGTCGGAAATCGCCTTCATTTCCTCATTCGGCTCGATGCAATACACTAAGTTGCCCCGTCCAAGAAAATGTCCGCTCATCGTGCCAATGCCCGAGCCGATATCGGCAATCGCCGCATCGGGCGAAAGGCAGAAATCTCGGTACAAATACTCAAAAAACTCCTCGGGGTAGTCCTCCCTTCCGGCAAGGTAGTTCGCCGAACGTCCGGAAAACTGCCTTTGGGGCCTGTGGAGATCTTGCCAGACTCCCTTTAGCCTTTCGACGTAGCTACCCAGAAGCTCCGGCGCGCCGCAGAATATATACCTGGCCCTTTGCTCAGGCTTGTGATAATAATAAAGATACTTGCCGTCCGTATCGTGCGAGGAGGCGTACAGGGTGGAAAACTCTTCGTGCAGCCGCTCGGCACGCTCGGCATTGGGGCAATAATAGTCGGAAACCATCAGGGTCTGCAGCTCGCCGGCGACCTCGGTGTTGATCCCAGAGATGAAGTCGTGCGCGAATTGATCGTCCGAGGCAATGATGTCCCCCGATGCGGTGCTGCTGTCGATGAGGTTGGCGATGTTCTTCATCGTAAAGCGCCACTGGCCTCCGACTTTACGGCCGCTTAGCGTGCCGTTTTTTAAGTAGTTGCGAATCGTGCGGGATGTAAGGCCCGTATACTCCGCAACGTCCTCTACGGTATAGAGCTTTTCGAAGTCCATGCTATCGCCTCCTTCTTCATACTATCATGCTTGTTTTCATATTTCAACTCTACTTTTCATATTTTTTCATTTCATAAATTCGCAAGAAAGGCGCTTATGCCTTGCTGCAGCAAACGCCTTAAGGAAGCCTGTTTTCGCTTTACCGCACAAAAAAGGAGCGGCTGAGCCGCTCCCAGACTGCCCCAAAGCTTCGACTATCTGCGCAACTTGGAAGGTTTGGAGGGTCTGACCCCGAGTCGGCCCAGTGGGCCGGATAGACGAGGGGGAGGGCCGGTGAACAAGGGCGCGTTGCAAGCGTCACGCCGCAAGGCGACCCATGCGAACCGAGGTTTCTTTGGGTTTGAGAAGAACGAAGAGTGTGGGTTCCGCGCCCTTTTCGTAGTTCTCAATCCACAAAACCGCCTCAGCGATTTTGTGGAAGAGGAGGAGCGGCGCAATGATCGAGCTTTTGCACCGCAGTGCGAAAGCGAGCGATATGCAGCCCGCGACGACGAGTTGCGGCATGGTGGTGGTTCTGGCGCTTCGTGAAACCTCCTCTTCCCAAAGAAACTGAGGTTTCTTTGGGATTGGGAAGAACGCAGAGTGTGGGCTCCGCCCCTCTTCGTCGTTCTCGTTTCTTTCTTCGTCGTTCTTTTTAATCCTCAAAAGCACCTCAGTGATTTTGAGGAGAGGAGGAGCGGCGCAATGATCGAGCTTTTGCGCCGCAGTGCGAAAGCGAGGGATATGCGGCTCGCAACGACGACTACGGCCGCGCGGCCGCGCGAATCTGTTGACGCGAAATCTTGCCGCTGGTAGTCTTGGGCAGCGCGTCGACGTATTCGACGATGCGCGGGTACTTATACGGCGCGGTCATGGATTTTACGTATTCCTGAATCTCTTTTGTCAGCGCGTCCGAGCTATCATAGCCCTTGGAAAGTACGATGGTTGCGCGCACCACCTGGCCGCGCAGCGGATCGGGCGCAGCGGTGATCGCACATTCGAGCACTGCGGGGTGGGTAAGAAGCACAGTTTCGATCTCAAACGGCCCGATGCGATAGCCGGAGCATTTGATCACATCGTCGTTGCGGCCGACATACCACAGATAGCCGTCCTCGTCGCTCCAGGCGATATCGCCGGTATGGTACACGTCGTCGTAGCAAGGGGTCAACACCCCATCCTTCCAGTAACCGCGCAAAAGGCCGAAGGGCACCGAGGTATTCAGCCCGCGCACGCAGATCTCCCCCTCCTCGCCGATGGGGCAGACCTCCCCTTCCTCGTCAAGCAGAACGATGTCATACAGCGGCGACGGCTTGCCCATCGAGCCGGGCCTTACGTCGAACCACTTAAAGTTGCCCACGAGCACGCTCGATTCGCTCTGCCCGAATCCCTCTGCCACCGAAAGCCCGGTAAGCCGCAAAAACTCTTTGGAAACCTCGGGCGAAAACGGCTCGCCGGCGGTCGTGCAGTGGCGCACGGACGAGAAATCCTCCCGGGTAAGGCCCTCCTTCATCATAAAGCGGTAAATGGTGGAGGGCACGCATACGGACGTGGGCCTGTATTGGCGGATCACGTCGATCAACAGGCGCGCGCTGAACTTTTCCTGGTCGTAGCCCAGAATCGCGCTGCCGGCGATCCATTGGCCATAGATGCTGCCCCAGCCAAACTTCGCCCACCCGCTGTCGGACATCGTCAGGTGCAGCCCGTCGTCCTCCACCCGCTGCCAGAACTTCGCGGTCGTAATATGGCCCAGAGGATAGCTGTGATCGTGCACCACCATCTTGGGCATGCCGGTGGTGCCGGAGGTAAAGTAGATCAGCAAAAGGTCCCGAATGGAGTGGCCGGCGGGCCGCTCAAAATCCGCGTTTCCTTCTTGGATCGCCTTCGTAAGATTCAGCCAGCCCTCGCGCTCGCCCGCAACCATCATCAGCTTTTGAACGGCAGGGCACTCGGGCAGCGCGGTTTCCACCTGCTCGACGACCCAAGGATCATTCACGCCGATGATCGCGCGGATTTCGGCCGCGCCTACGCGGTAGACGATATCTTTGGCGGTCAGCTGGTTTGACGCGGGGATCAGCACCGCGCCGATACGGTGAAGCGCAACCGCCGTCACCCAGTATTCCCAGCGACGCTTGAGGATCAGCAGCACCCGGTCGCCCTTCTTTATGCCGTTGGCGCTCAAATAGGCCGCGCAGTTCTTGGAGAGACGGGAAATATCCTCGAACGTAAACGTCCGCTCCCCCCCAAAGTCGTCGCGCCACAAAAGGGCGCGCTTGCCCGGCTGGCGTTTGGGCCACTCGTCCACAATATCGTAAGCGAAATTAAAATTTTCCTTCGCCTCGACGCGGTAATTGACTTTAAAATCCTCATACGAATTAAAGTTCGTGCGGTTCACCAAGGCATCGAGCATAGCAATCCCTCCAAAACAAAATGAAAGAGCCACCGTCCCCTATTGGGACGATGGCTCGCGGTACCACCCAACTTCGCATGCAATGCGCTCTTTCATGGCACGGGCAAACGCCGATGCCGCGCCCCTTTCACGCCGGGGCAACGCGTCGAAGCCTACTCGTTTCCTTTCGGTTCGCAGCTCCGGGGCTACTTCGCCGAACCCTTCGCGGGACGCTTCCACCGTCCGTCCCTCTCTATGCCGCCGGGCTTCGGGTACTCCTCCCCTTCATAGCCTTTTGCCTATGAAGATAGGGATAGTATAACCATCCCCATCCTACCTGTCAAGATAAATATGTACCCCGTTTGCGCTAGAAAATAGAGGCAATGTCTACCAATCCGAGCCGCTCTTTTGCTCCATAAAAAACCGGACGATGCCCATGACGCCCATAACGCCCATGTAGATGCCCAAGAAGACGCCGATGCCCACCGCAAGAGACAACGGGTAGATCACGAGCAAAAGCCCCAGCAGCATC
>JAVBNW010000069.1:0-22455 GCA_031551255.1 Eubacteriales bacterium
TCCATCGCACACATGTTCTACCACCCCATCCATTTCATTCAGGCCTTTTCATTATAACATATTCTTATCCGGCCGACAGGGCCAAAAAGCCTTTTTGCAGATGGAGGCGGGCCGTGTTACAATAAAAAAGTTTCACGAAAGGAGGAATGTCGTATGGCGAAATATGAGAGCGTACTTACCGGAGATTTTCAGGAAATCTTGGCGCGGATCGACTCGGGCATCTTAGGCGGGAGCGTATCCGCCAGTTGCGAAGATAAGAGCGATTACCAGAAAGAAGGGGTGCGCTGCGCCGTTCGCGTCTATGAGCGTTACAGCATGCTGGGCAGCAATCGGGTGAGCTTGAATGTTACGCTGATCGGATATGAGCGCGATTTGTTCATTTCGGCGATTACAGCCGGCGGCAGTCAAGCGGTATTTTTTAAGATCAATACCTTTGGCGAGGAATCTTTTTTAGATTGCCTGATTAAAATCGTAGAGGGATATAAGCGCGCGCGATAGCGGTTCCCCTCGTGCAGCTCACAAAGCTTTTAGCGCCCGCGCGTTCTTAGGAATGTGCGGGCGCTTGACTGCCCGGCGAAGGGAGAACAAAGCAAGGCGGCCTTCTGTCATATGCGAGTTAATTTTTCAGTTCGCCATAATAATGAGCGCATGATATAATATAGACAATTCTTGTATGCTTCATATCGGGAGCAATCTTGCCCTTTTTTGCTGAAAACCGAGCGCAATTGAGCAGCGGCTTCGCGCCGCTGTGTCGATGCGCGCGGGTAAATTTTGCAAAAAATGTAGAAAAATAGGCATTGTTCATATCAAATAGGCGCAGAGAGGCGTGAAAGCGATGTCCCTCATACTACAATACTTTGCGGCAAAGCCTATCCCGGTCATGATCACCACGTTGAGCAACTTCATCATCAACGCGGCAATTCTACTGGAGACGTTCCACCTGTCCCGCACCAAGGTACCCATAACGCGGTTCTTGCTGAGCAACTTCATCATCTCCGCCACTCAGTTTCTGCCGCTGTGGATCTTCAGCGCGCTGTTCTACTTTCCAGGCGAATTGGATATGGCGGCCTACAGCGCGCTGGTGTACCCAACGCCTCTGTCGCTGATCCTATACTATTGGATCTACCGGACGATTCTGCGCTTCCCCAAGGACATGAGCCTGATCTTCATGGAGTGGGTGTTGCTGACGCAGTATGTGGCCATGCTCGCGTACCAAACGATGAACGCCGTGTGGACCACGGTTCTGACGGCGAATAAGGGCTTCCTGGGCATGTACAACGCGGATATTCCCGCGCTTATAAGCTCCATGTTCGCGGCGTGGATCATCCGGTTTGCGCTCAAGGCCGTCGTAAGTAAAACCGGCTATTACCTGGAAATGCCAAGCGACTACCCCTTCGAGCGCATCGCGAAAACCGTGCCCAGTACCTGCCTGATGAGCGCGATCAACTACTTGATGGTGGTGTTTGGCTCCATCGTGCTGGTGATTCAGCGAAGGCCCAACACCTCCGCCGATTTGATTTGGATTTACGCGCTGATGCTCGTCATCCAGGCCTACCGTCTGCTCGACCAATACCGCACCAAGCGCCTACACGTGCTGGAGTGGCAGGCCGAGGCCACCCAGCGCTACACCGAAACCCTGATGCGGACGCTGGAGAGCTTTCGCGCGCTCAAGCACGACTTTGGCAACATCATCCAGATATACGGAGGTTATATCTCCACGCGCGATTATGACGGCCTTACGCAATATCACAACAGCATGACGAACGTCGTCCACGATGTCGGCGACGACATGTCGTTGGTGGAGAGCTTAAGCCAGCGCACGGCGCTATATTATCTCTTTTCGATCAAACTTAAGTTGGCGCGCGATCTTGACATCCTATGCGATGTGATGGGCGTAGGCGCGCTGAGCGATGCCGCGATCAACGATTTGGACCTGTGCCGCATACTGGGCAATCTGCTGGATAACGCGATCGACGCTGCCCAACAATCCGATGCAAGGTCGATCTCTATTTCCGTTAGGCGGGAAAAGCCGTCCCGGGTTTTTTTCACCATCGCCAATTCTATCGGCAGCAAGCCGGATATCGCGCGCATTTTCGAAGTGGGCTACACCACGAAAGAGGAACATATGGGGCATGGACTCAGCAGCGTAAAGCGCATTCTCGCCTCGCGCAACTTCGGCACGCTGAACATCGACTGCACCGATGCGATGTTCACGGTTCAGCTGTCGCTCGGAACGCGCAGGTGACGAGCTTACCGCCCGACCCAAAAGCATTCCGTTACCCTATATATCCGCTAGGCCGTACACACGCCGTGCGTTTTCGTAAAACACTTTTTCATGGAAGCGCTCGGGAATCAGCCGCGCGATAAAGTCGGCGTACGCGCCCATGTTGACCAGCGGCCAATCCGTGCCGTAGAGAAATTTGTTGTAATCCTCGACGTACGCGATCCATGTTTTGAGCTGCTCGACGTACCCGGCCTGCTCGCGCATATAGGTGGGAATATCTACGCTGCCCACCAACAGGCCCGACAGATCCGCGCAGACGTTTTCGTTCTTTTCCAGCACCGCCGCAGCATCCATTAGCCATGGGTTGCCGAAGTGGCACATCACGAACTGCACGCGCGGGAAGGACACCGCGGCCTCGTCAAGCCTGAGTGGGTGGCTGTATTTGAGCAGGGCGTTTGGCGAGGCGGTGACGCCGGTGTGCACCGCCACCGGTTTTTGATAGTGCTGCGCGAGCTCGTAAAATGGAATGAACGCCGGATCCGTCAGCTGCATACGGGTGTAGCCGGCGTAGATCTTGATGCCGGCACACGAAGGCCTCTGAAGATGCTTTTCAACCAAGGCGACGGATTCATCCAGCGTATCCGGTGTTACGATGCCCTGGTCAAGGCCTATGCAATAGCTCAAAAAATCGGGATATACGTGATCTTCGAGCGAGAGATCCCGGTTTCCCATCACGACGGCACGCTCGATATTGAGCGTGCCAAAGGCCTCGCACAGATGCTTCTCGCTGTTTTCGTGCCCGGCGTCCAGTGCAATTTTGTCGAAATAGCCCTCGTCCGGTCGGTAGTGAATGTGCGCATCGATAATTTTCATGAACCGCTCCTTATCGCTTTTTGCGTTGAAACTGCGGGGCGCTCCCGTAAAATCGGCGCTTTATTGCGCTCTGCGTCCATCAATACATTTCGTACAGGAAAAAGGGTTTCTTAGGCAACAGGCGATCCATTGCCGCCGCCAAAGCGGGGCCGATGGCGGCGCCGCGCGCGACCAGCGTACCTGCGCTTATATAGCCGGATGCCCATTGGGCAAGCTCGTGAATGGACAGGATGGGGAGCTCCTGATCGGGTATCTTTTCCACACGAAGCGCGCCGCTCTGAGCGCGCAGCGCCCAGCAGCCCGCGTTCCAGGGGGCGTGCTCGTCCTCTACTCTAAGAGCGATTTCTCCCACGGCGGCCGGCACGCCGCCCAGCGCGCCGGGCAGGTCGAGAATGCGCAGCATGTCGTAGGGCTCCAGGGTTGCGATACCGCGCGCATCTTCAAGCATCCGCAGGAAGGAGTCGTCCGCAGGGCCTACCCACGCAACGGTATCCGCCGTAGAGGCGTGGTTTCCAAGGAAGCTTAGAATGTCCATGCGCGCGCGGGGGCTTATCCCCGCCATCTCATCCACGATCAGTTCCCTTGCGGCCATGTGGTACAGAATGTATCCTTTCCACCGGCCGTCCAGGCGGTACAGCGCGGCATATCCGTCGTCGAGCTTGAGCTCTTCCAGGCGGGATGCAAACGCGGCTTCATCGCGCGCGACATGCCCCGAATAGCGGTCAAAGAACGAGTTGTATACGTCCGCAAGCGCCCCGAGCGCCTCCGTTGCTGTTTCCGCCATGCAAAACTCGCCTGCCGGCCGTGCGGTGGGCAGGCGCCCGATCGGCGTGCGAACCTTGAGCACTTCTCCGCACTGCGCCCAGCCGTAGCGGCGATAAAACGCGTAGTCGAAAGGGTAGAGCGCCAATACGGCAACGCCCTCGCGGCGCAGTGCCTCGTACATCTTAACAAAGAGCTTCGTCATATGCCCTTGCTTGCGAAATTCTGGGTTGGTGGCGACTCCGGACACCATGCGCCCTTCACAAGCTTTGCCGCGCAAATCGATGGACACCGGCACGGTAACCGTCTGCGCGATGAGCCGATCTTCCCCCAATGCGTAGATATCGCCCGCCCGGCGCTCGAAGTACCAGCTGGTAAATTCCTCAGAATCGCCAAAGCAATACCGCCATAGCGCGGCGGCCTTTGCGCGCTGCGCATGCGGCAATATGCGCATATTCATCTATTCACCATCCTTAGCCAGCGCGGCGCCGTACTTTTCGATCATGCGCGCGGGGTTATACGACCGCTTGGCCCTGCGAAGGCCCTCGTTTCCCATATCTTCTTCACGGTTGATCCATGTAAGCTCCGAAAAAGAGTGGGTAGCGAATTCGCGGTTGATCATCGCAAACAGTTCCGGAATATCGGGGCTTGCCTTTTCGATGTGAATGAGCGCCATGTCGCCGGTGATGATTTCGCCGACGCTAAAGGCCTTAACCTCGCCATCGACCCGAATCGTTCCGCCTATGAGCTGAAGATCAGCGGCGTGCCGCAGCGCCCGCTCCACCGAAGCCTTTTCTTCGCGAAGCTCGGGGGAGGGATCCATCGCCGAAAGCCAGCGCTCGTACACGCGCATGCAATCGTCAAACAGCAAAGGCGTGTAGGGCTCGTAAGCGTAGCGATCGGCATAGACGCCTAAAAAACGGTTGATGTGATTGCGCTTTCCATGCAGCTTTTTGCCGCTTAGGCTGATCAGATCGGCAGTGCGGTATACGTAATCGTCGTGGTGCGGCTCCCTCTCAAATTGGAAGCGACCGGGAAAATGCTCCCGCATGATATCGCAATACCAAAGCGGAAGACTGCACATGCGAAATTGTTCGCCCCGCTCCTGCATATCGCGAACCGCGGTGTCGATCGCCTCGCCCATGCGGGAGGGCTCGGCAAAGGCCATGAGCATGCACGGAGTCGTACCCCGCGCCCTTGCCCTGATTAGTAGGCAATCCGCGTCGATTTTCCAATGGACGTGTTCCGCCTGCCCCCAGATGAACAGGTTGGAAAATGTACATTCGCTTCCTTCGTTGTCGGGATATAGCGCCATATAGCGCATGATCTGTTCGCGATCCTTAATTTCGACCGGCTTCCATGAACCCATTCAGCCCTATACTTCCTTCCAGAATAATGCCGGATTTACTATAGCACACCAGGCAAGGCGCCACAAGCAGCCAAGATCACGCATTATGCGAAAGGCCGCCTCGTGGCGGCCTTTCGCATAATGCGCCCATAAACTTAGTTTACTATATCTCCGAACGACACCCCGAGCAGGCGCGCCCCGCGCACGATATCGTTGTCCTCCTTAATCATCTTAAGCTTTCCCGCCACTTCGTCAAGCGGTACAGCTACGATCTTTCCACCCTTGAGCGCGGCCATGTGGCCGAACTTTTTGTGGACGACCAGCTCGGCGGCCATGGCCCCCAGGCGCGAGCACAGCAACCGGTCGCCGGGGGTAGGTTGTCCGCCGCGCTGAAAGTGTCCGGGTACGGTGGCGCGCACATCCTGGCCCAGCTGCTCGGTCAGCGCCCCTGCGATGCGCACGCCTGCGGAGACCGGCCCCTCCTGCACCGCCTTGCGCTCTTTCTTGGGCAGCGCGCTCTCTTGCTTGGAAAGTGCGCCCTCCGCCGCCACCACGATGGAAAAATGTTTGTTCGCGCGGTTGCGCGCTTGGATAGCCTTGGCGACGATATCGATATCGTAGGGGATTTCCGGCAGGAGAATCACATCCGCACCGCCGGCGACACCCGCGTGCAGCGCAATCCAACCCACCTTGTGCCCCATGATCTCCACCACGAACACCCGCCCATGAGAGGCGGCTGTGGTGTGGATGGCGTCGATCACCTCGGTGGCCTTGCCGACGGCGCTGTCAAAGCCGAAGGTCATGTCGGTGCCGTAGACGTCGTTGTCGATCGTCTTGGGGAGTGTCACCACGTTTGCGCCGTTTTGCGACAGCAAATGCGCGGTTTTGTGCGTGCCATTGCCGCCCAAAATTATCAAGGCATCAAAGCCGCCGGCCTTGTAATTGGCGAGCATGCGCGTCAGCTTGTCAGGCTCGTCCGCCTCGTGCACCTGCATGCCCTTGAACGGCTGGCGGGAGGTTCGCAAGATGGTGCCGCCGGTGGTGAGGATGCCGGAAAATTCCTCCATGCGCATTTCGCGCCAGTCGCCCTCGATCAGCCCCTTGTAGCCGTCGAAGATGCCATAGAACGTAGCCGTAGGCTCCAGGTGGCGAAGCGTCTTGGCGATGCCGCGCAGCGCCGCGTTCAGGCCCTGGCAATCTCCGCCGCTGGTGAGCATTCCGATCTTCATGGTTGGCAAGCCTCCCTTATTTATGTCGTATAGCCGCTCTGCCGGGCTTTTGCTTATGTTTCCGAACCGCAAAATTTTCTTGGAAAGCTATGATGCGTTACACCCGCGCCGGGGATCTTCCGAGCCGCCCTGAGCGACCGGCTTTCCCGGGGCTAAGCGTCCTGCTCGGCCTGCGCCCTGCGCAAATCCTCCCGCGCGATGCGGTGTAGCTCCCTTTGCGCGTTCACGACCGCGCCTTCGGCCTCTACCGCTATGTATTCGCCCTGCGCATCCTGCTCCCGGGCATTGACGTTGTCGCTCCACATAAGCTCCATAATATCCAGCATCCTTTGGCGCAGCGCCGGATCTTCCACCGGAAAGATCAACTCTACCCTTCTGTCGAGGTTGCGCGGCATTAAATCTGCGCTGCCCGCATACACCTTGGGGTCCCCGCCGTTTTCAAATGCATAGATGCGCGAGTGCTCCAGCAGTTGTCCCACGATCGAGCGGACCCTAATGTTTTCCGAATACCCTGGAACGCCGGGGATCAGCGCGCAGATGCCGCGTATGATCAGCCGGACGGGAACGCCCGCGTTCGAAGCCTCGTACAGCTTGTTTATGATCGGCTCATCCAGCAGGCTGTTTACCTTGATCGCGATGCCGCACACGAGGTTCCGGCGCGCATTCGCGATCTCGGCATCGATCATGCGTAGGAAAAACGGCTTCATATTCTCGGGCGCGGTGACGAGTTTGGAATATTCGGGAGCCTTGGAATAGCCCGTGAGGTGGTTAAACAGCGCCGACGCGTCCGCGCCGAACGCCGCACGACAGGTAAACATGCCGATATCGGTATATACGCGCGCCGTGGAGCCGTTGTAGTTGCCGGTGCCTAGGTGCAAATAGCGGCGTATGCCGGATCGCTCGCGCCGCACCACCAGCGTGATTTTGCAGTGCGTCTTGAGCCCCGTGAGGCCGTAGATTACGTGGCAGCCCGCGCGCTCGAGGCGCTTTGCCCACTGAATGTTGTTTTCTTCGTCAAAGCGCGCCTTGAGCTCCACCAGCACCGTAACCTGCTTGCCCAGCTCTACCGCATGCACCAGCGCGTCGATGATTTCGCTCTTGCCGCTGACGCGGTACAGCGTTTGCTTAATCGCCAGCACATTTTCATCCTCCGCAGCCGCGCGGATGAAGTTTGCGACATGCTCGAAGCTTTCATAGGGGTGGTGCACCATGCGGTCCCGCTTTTGTATCGCCTCGAAGGGATCGGAAAAACCGCAGAAGTCCGCCGCCTGCACCGGCGCAATCGGCGGCAGGCGCAGCGCTTGCCCGCCCTCCACCTCGGCCACCTTCATCAGCGCCGACAAATCGAGAAAGCCCGGAATATCAACCGCAAAGCGTCTGGAAATATCCAGCCGCTCCACGATGAACTCGCGCAAAGCGGAGTCCATGCCCTCTTCCAACTCCAGCCGAATCGGGCGGCCCCGCTTGCGGCGCTTGATCGTGCGCTCCATTTCGATCATCAGGTCGTCCGCATCGTCGTCGGCATCAAAATCCGCGCTGCGGGTGATGCGAAACACTCCGTGCGCCTGAATCGCGTAAAGGCTGAACACCTCGTACAGGTAGTGAGAAATCAGCCTCTCTAGCGGAAGAAATGCCCAGCCTTCAGCGGCCTTTACCGGCAGGAATCGCGGCAAAATGGAGGGTGCCTGCACGATGGCGAAGTACTCCTGGCCATCCTGCCCGGCCAGGCGCACTGCGATGTTGAGCGACTTGTTGCTTAAAAATGGGAACGGTCTGCTCGGATCGACGGCCAAGGGGGTGAGCACGGGCAAAACCTCGTCGAAAAACAGGTTGCGCATCGCCTCGCGCTGTTCGGCGTTAAGATCCCCAACCGAAAGGAACGTAAGCCCCGCGGCACCAAGGTCGCCAAGCAACCGGTCAAGGCAGGCGTATTGTTCGCGGATGAACTCGCGCGACCGCGTGAGCGTAGCCTCCAGTTGTGCCTTGGGGGAGAGGCCGGATGAATCGGCGCGGGCGCTTTTATCCTTGCTCCAATCGTGTAGATACGCAACCCGTACCATAAAAAACTCGTCCAGGTTCGATGCGGTGATCGCTAAGAATTTCAGGCGCTCCAGCACCGGATTCGTTGGCTTTAGGGCCTCTTCCAAAACGCGCGCGTTAAAGGAAAGCCAGCTCAGCTCTCTGTTTTGAAACGGAATATCCATACTTCCTCCTCAGGGCTACACAGCGCGCGGCTTAAAAAGCCGTGCGCTCGACGCTCAGATGGGGCGCTAGGCCGAACACCTCTTCAAACAACGGCGCGGCCTGGGCAAAGGCCCATTCCTCCAGTGCAAAGTCTTCACAGACCGTTACAGCGATGTTCAGCCGGTTGCGCTCCACCTCTACGGCCTTGAGCGCGGCCTTTTGTCTACAGGAAAAATCCAGCGCGTCGGCAATTCTTAAAATGACATGCATCTTGGCGATGAACAGGCCGTCGCTTTCATTAAGCTCGGGGTTATCGCGCCACGCGCTGCCCGCCATGGCGTTCGCACTGGGGGAAGTAATGCAGGCGATCAGCTCGGTATCGCGTACGTACAGGCCGTAGATGCTCATATCCCTAATCAGAGATTGCGCCGCCGCCGCGGCATCCCTGGCGTTGACGAAGTACCCAATCTCGTGCAAAAGGCATGCGACTTCCAGCAGGGTGCATTGCCGCCTGGAAAGTCCGTGGATTTTGCGCAGGTTTTCAAACATCGTTACCCCGATGCGGGCTACGTGGCAGATGTGGGCGATGCGACCGTTGTAGCGCGCGGCGATTTTCATCGCCGATGCGACGGCGCCGGCTCTGAGACCCTCGTCGAACGCGCGCTTCGCGCCGGGCCGAAGCTGAAGCGCGAGCACGGATTCTAGCAAATCGACCTGCGGGCAGTGGATGCGTTTGGCCCCCGTCAAAAGCGTAAAGCCTGCAAAGATGGTAAGCATTGCGTACAGATGCTCCGCCTGCTCCAGCGGGATATCATAGCGCGCCGCCACCTGGCTGGGCGTCATGAGCTTGATTTGCTCCCAGGCGGCCAAGAGGCCCAGGCCTTGGATGACGGGTGTCGTTCTGCCCTTTGGCGCTTGGCAGATTTCGCATAGGAAGTCGATTTCGTTGCCCGCTACCGCCATATCCTCCATGCCGGAAAGATCGTGGAGCATGCGCGCGTAGTCCAGATGCACGCCGATATATTCCTCGGCTGCGCTGTCGATGCGGCGCGTTTGCACGGCGGCCGCGGTAAGCATATCGGTGATTTTTAGCGAGCCGGTGTGCAGGCTTTGGGAAAAGGCGACGCTACCGTTTTCGAGCGCCGAAAGCCCGATAGAGCCAGTGCCCGCATAGACAAGCAGTAATCTTTCCGGCACGCGGCCAAGGTGTCTGAGCATTTCGCTAAAGATGACGGCGTTATCCTCGCCTTCCTCGAGCACCTCGACATCCAGCCGGTTGCGGATGCGCAGGTGGTCGAGAATGTACGCGCGGTTGGAGGCCTCCCTTAGCGCACTCGTCGCGACCACGCGCGGTTTTTCTACGCCGTATTCCCGTGCGACGTCGCAAAACCCCTCCAGCACGCGCGAGAGCTCGCGCAACGGCTCAAAGCCGATATGGCCGGTGGTAAATACCTCCTGGCCGATATGCGTCGGTTTTTCTAATTTATCAAGCAATGCGATTTTGCCCTTGCTCCATTGCGCAACGCGCATACGCACCGCGCTGGAGCCGATTTCGATCGCGGCGGCCACGCGGCCCGCTTTGCCCTTCATCGGCAATTCCCTCTTTTCCTTTCGCGGCCCGGCCGCGGGTCAAGCGATAGTTTCACCATATTCTCTATTATAATCTACCGTCTTCAGCCTTACAAGTTTTTAACACATCTGTTCCGCCGAGCAAACGGATTGACGCGCGGGCAGGCGGCTGATATAATTACAGTATTATTTCCGGAAGGAATGGGATGAAATGGCGCATCCTATCGCTGTACGTCTGGCAAGAGCGCTTGCTCCGCGCGATATGACCTCGATGAAACGTTGCGCGGGGCTTTTGAAGGAAGCGTGAAGAGCGCTTCTCACCTTCATCGGCATCGGCGGGTTTCTTTGTAAGAAGCTCTGCTTTGTCGTAGAAAGACCCTAGGCCGCAGGCGACGACGTTTCGTATCGCCCGCGGCTTTTTGCGTATTTTGCGTGCAAAGGGCCCGGATGGGCCCTTTTTCTTTTGCGTATTGATCATAAACTCGAATGGAGTGAGATACCATGGCAATTTTGTCGGTTGAAAATTTGTCCCACTCGTTTGGCGAAAAGGAGCTTTACAAAGATGCTTCCTTTGAGCTGAACCGGGGCGAACATATGGGCGTTGTAGGGCAAAACGGCACGGGCAAGAGTACGCTGCTGAAAATACTGCTGGGAGAGATCGTGGCAACGGGCGGGCGCGTGGTGTGGCAGGGGAGGCTTGCCATCGGCAGCATCGACCAATACGCCGAGCTGGATCCGCGTGCCGTGATCGCGGATTATTTGCGCACCGCCTACGCGCGGCTGTATGAGGCGGAGCGCGAACTTCTTTCGCTGTATGAGCGCATGGGGCAAGGCAAGGACGACCCAAAGCTTGGCGCGCGCGCGGCGCGCCTTCAGGAAATGCTTGAAGAGAGCGGCTTTTACGAAATTGAAAACCGGGTCGCGCGGGTGGCGACGGGGCTGGGCCTTACGGCGCTCGGCCTTCATAGGCCCCTGGGCGAGCTTTCGGGCGGGCAGCGCACGAAGGTGATCCTGGCCAAGCTGCTGCTCGAGCAGCCCGATGCGCTTTTGCTCGACGAGCCCACCAACTTTCTGGACGCGGAGCACATCGCCTGGCTGTGCGAATACCTCGCGGGCTTTCCGGGCTGCCTGATCGTGGTGTCGCACGACTTTGCGTTTCTTGAAAAGGTGACCAACTGCATTGTGGATATCGAGTTTCAGATGATCCGCAAGTACCACGGCAAGTATTCGGATTTTGTCAGGCAAAAGGAGCAGCGCCGCGCCGACTATGTGCGCCGCTATGGCGAGCAGCAAAAAGAGGCGGCGAAGCTTGAGGACTACATCGCAAAGAACAAGGCGCGCGCCTCCACCGCGCGCATGGCAAAGAGCCGACAAAAAAAGCTCGACAAAATGGAGAGGCTCGCGCCGCCCTCGGTTTTGCCCGCGCCGCGCATTGCGTTTCGGCCATCGCCGCTTAACGCGCAGCGCGCGCTGGAAACGGACAGCCTGCTGGTGGGCTACGACGCCCCGCTGCTGCCCCGACTCAGGTTTTCTATCGAGGTGGGGCGAAAAGTGGTGATCACCGGCTTTAACGGCATCGGCAAATCTACGCTCATCAAGACGCTCGTGGGGAAGATTCCCTCGCTCGGCGGTAGCTTTGCGTTCGCGCCCCTGACGAAGGTCGGCTATTTTGAACAAGACCTCGCGTGGGAAGATGGAGAAAGAACGCCGCTGCAAATCCTGTCCGGCGAATACCCTATGCTTCATCCCAAGCAGGTAAGAAGGGAACTCGCCCGCTGCGGCGTCACGGCCGAGCACGCGATGCAGCCGATTTCCACCCTCAGCGGCGGGGAGCAAAACAAGGTAAAGCTGTGCAGGATGACGTTGAACCCCTATAGCTTTTTGATTCTCGATGAGCCCACCAATCACCTGGACGCCGAGACGAAAGAGGCGCTCAAGGAGGCGATCGAGGGTTTCGCGGGCACGGTGCTGCTCGTGTGCCACGAAACGGCCTTCTATAGAGGGTGGGCCGACAGGGTGATCGACATCGAGAAGCTGCTCGCGTAATGCTCGGGGAAATGAAGAGGGCGGCGCGCCACGATTCCGCTTTTCGATTGTACGCGGATTCGGGATGCTGTATACTGTAAACTGGCACCGGAAGAAATGATTGCCTTTGGCCCAAGGAGGAAAGCGCATGCTGTTGGGAGCCTATTCGCCGGAGATCTCCTTGCCGACTGTGGATGCGGTATTTCAGCGCGCCCACTCTCTGGGGTTTGCTCAGATGCAGTACGATTTTTCGACCTCGCACGGCGAGGAAATGCCCGAGGAGTTCTACCCTGGCGAGCTTTACGAGATTGCAGATGCCGCGCGGCGGTACGGAATCGATATCGTCGCGGTCAACGGCACGTTTAACATGATCGACGTGTCGCTAAGGGACGAGAACATT
The DNA here is from genome assembly GCA_031551255.1 of Eubacteriales bacterium. Taxonomy (GTDB): domain Bacteria; phylum Bacillota; class Clostridia; order Christensenellales; family UBA1750; genus JAVBNW01. The sequence continues at coordinate 12,615 of JAVBNW010000069.1, forward strand.
AGGCGCTTTGAGAACATCGCCCGGGCGTGCGCGCCCCTTGGCTGCGCGATCGTGACGCTGTGTACCGGCTCGCGCCATCCTAGTTCCATGTGGCGCTATCATCCGGATACCGCCCTCCCTAACGCGTGGGAGGATCTGATCGAAACCACGCGCCGCCTGCTGCCCATCGCAGAGCGCTACGGCCTGACGCTCGGCGTGGAGACGGAGGCTTCCAACGTGGTGTATTCCATCGAGAGAACGCGCCGCTATCTGGATGAAATGAAAAGTCCGCGCCTTGGCGTGATCATGGACTGCGCAAATCTCTTCCCCGCGGGGACGGCCCGAAAGGCCAATGTGCGCCCTACGATCGCTCGCGCGTTTGAACTGCTTGGAGAGAACATCGTGCTTGCGCACGGCAAGGATATTGTAGAATCCGACGGCATCGCCTTTACCGCGCCGGGAGGGGGCATCGTCGATTACGATTTTTACTTTGAACGGCTCAGGGACATCGATTATTGCGGCGGGCTGATCCTGCACGGCATCCACGATGAGAAAGAGTTTGCGCCGTCCGTTAACGTCATGCGCGAAAAGTTGGCGGCGGCAGGTTTATAACAAAGCAAAAGGCAAGAAGGGGAGCGAGGGCATGTACACGCTGTTTGATCCGAACCAAAACGGAGTGAAGGGAACGCTTCAGGAAATCGTGCCGCTGCTCGTAAAGCACGGCATCGATGGGATCGCGATTCCCAAGGGGCTGCTGGACGACCCGGCCGCCGCGCTTGACGCGGGCAAGTACCTGCGCGACCACGGCATTCGCTGGGGGCTGATGAGCATGCCCGCGGATTTTTACGCTGAAGATCTTTCGGACGATGCGTTCGACGCGGCCATAGAAAAGCTGAAAAACTGGGCGGGCGTTGCGGAGCGCGCGGGCGTGCGCTACGGCTACAACCACATCTGGAACGGCTCGAACGCGCGGGATTACGACGAAAACTTCGCGTGGAACGTCGCGCGCGTGCGCAGAGTCGCCAAGGTGATGAACGACCACGGCATCCGCTACGGGCTCGAATTTCTCGGCGTCGAAACGCTCAGGTCGAGCTTTCGCTATCCGTTCCTCAACACCATCAGCGGCATCTTCGCCATCGCCGCCGAGGCTGGCTTTGGCTGCGGCTTTGCATTCGATACCTACCACTGGTATTGCGGCGGCGCAAACCGGGGCGACGTCTACTGGGCGGCCGCAAATGTTTCGAACATGGCGGGCTTTCACATGAACGACGGCGTTGCCGGCCGCTCCCGCGAGCAGCAGCAGGATATGGAGCGCGCGCTGCCCATGACATCCGGCGTGATCGACGCCGCGCTGCCGTATCGCGCGTTTGCGGATGCGGGCTATGCGGGGCCCGTGATGTGCGAGCCGATGCGTCCATGGGGCGAAAACCGCGAGGGCCGCACGCTCGAGGAGAGCGTGGCCGCCATCGCCGCATCATACGTAAGGGTCGAGGAAGCGGCGGTGAAAAGGGCGTAGGGAGGCGAACGGGGGAGGAATAGAGGTTTCGCCAGGGGATTTCATCCCCTAAACCCCTGATAAAAATGCCCGTGCGCGGGCTTTCGGCGCGATGACAAACTGCGGTTTATCATCGCGAAATGCAAGGCCTTCAAACGGCTGCGCCATTTCCGGCCGGGTTTGCATACTGGCCGGTATTCGTGAACCGAGGAAGGCCCCGCGTCCCAGGGAAGAACCGCATAATATAAGTTTGCCTCCGGTTCCTGCATCTTTTTTTTCTTTTGTTGACTTTGTAAACAGTCTAAGGGGCGGAGATTTTTCTCCGCCCCCGATCACTTACTATGCGCTATGGTCTACAGTTCTTCGAACAGCTCTAGCTTTTCGCCGTTGGGGCCGTCAAAGAAAATGTTCTTCGAACCGCGTGCGAAAAGGGCGACGTCGCCGGATTTTTCGGCCGCGAACGCTATGTTCTTTTCGCGCAGGCGGCTAATCACCGCGTCGATATCTTTCACCTCAAACGCAATGTGATCCACGATCCCCGCGCCGCGCTGGGCCAGCGAAGAGGCATCGGCGGGCTTGACCAGTTCGATCACCGCCGAGCCCGCGCGCATGAACGCCAGGCGCGTGCCGTTGGGCAGGTCCTTCGTCATCGTTGCCGTCAGGCCGATCGTCTTGTAGAACTCCATCGAGCGCTCGAGGTCGGCGGTCATCACGCCGATGTGGTGTAGGCCGTCCATCATGAAAAATTCCTCCTCTTTTGTACAGTCATTACGCTGGATTGTACAGCATTTGCACCCCGCGCACAAGTCGTCGTCGCGGACTGCGTATCGCTCGCTTCCGCACTGCGGTGCGAAAGCTCGTTCACTGCGTCGCTCCTCCTCTTCCTCAAAACCGCTGAGGCGGTTTTGAGGATTGGGAACGACGAAGTAGGCACGGAGCTCACGTTCTGCGTTCTTCTTAATCTCAAAGAAACCACAGTTTCTTTGAGAAGAAAAGGTTTCACGGAGCGCCAACTTTCCCATGGCGCCGCAGTGTCATGGGAAAATAGAGCGCAGTACGAACCGACGAGGCCACGCAGCGCCGGAACCGGGGCGCACGTGGCCCTTGACGCCGGGTGGCGGCGGTGCTACATTTTTGCGGATAAACTAACGAGGGGTGTTTTGCATGAGAACCAGCAAAAATGTGGCCGCGCTTCACGATATCGTGGGGCTGGGCCGCTGCTCGCTAACGATGGTGATCCCGGTGATGTCCGCGATGGGCGTCTTGACCTGCCCCGTGCCTACGGCGGTATTCTCGGCCCATACGCAGTATCCCGGTTTTGTCAAGCAGTCGCTGGACGACTTCATGCGCGACACGCTCGAGGGCTATGTGCGCGACGATATCCACTTTGACGCCGCGTATTCCGGCTATTTAGGCGACGCCGGGCAAATCGGCATCGTCAAGGCGTTTATGGACAAGCAAAAGGGCCTACGCGTAGTCGACCCGGTGTTTGCCGACCACGGCAAGCTATACCCTTCCATATCGATGGATATGGTGGAAGGCATGCGCACGCTGGCGGGCAGCGCCGACATCATCACCCCCAACCTTACCGAGGCGGCGTTTTTGCTCGGTCGCGAGCCGATGGAGGAGCTGCCGGTAGAGCTTGAGATGGATTGGCTGCTCGCGCTGAGCAAGCTAGGCCCCAAGAACGTGCTCATCACCTCGTGCCAGCGCACGGGCGAGAAGGATTCCATCGCCGTGCTGGGCCTGGATGAAAACGGAGACGTATTCCGCGTGCGCAGCCCCCTCCTTCCGGCGCAGTTCCACGGCAACGGAGATCTGTTCGGCAGCGTGCTGGTCGGAGGCATGCTCAATGGGCTCTCGCTGCGCGAGGCGTCGCGCCAGGCCGCTGGTTTTGTATATGCGGCGATGGAGGAAACCATGGAAGCGCAATCCCCGGTCATCGAAGGCGTGCGACTGGAGGCGTCCATCGGCCTGTTGGTCAATCCGCCCGCATATGAGCATATAAAAATCGAAGAAGTTAAGCGCGGGTAAGCACAACGCAAAATGAGGGCATGGCCGCGGCCATGCCCTCATTTTGCGCGGTAGTATTCCCTGGCCCTATCCATAATCTCCATCACGCAATCATGCTTGGCATCTTCATATCCTCCTGGAGAAAAGCGGTATTTTTCCGATGCCTGTCGTTTTATTTCTTCAGATTGTAGAAATGACGCTCTGTCGATGCGCAAAAAATCTCGAAACATCAGCTCGTCCGCGATGTGCGGGTTTTCTTTTTCGTAGATATGAACATGCGCGGCGTGGTTTTCCCCATCTTCTTTCAAGCGCACAAAGTATCTTCTTCCGGCGATGCCCTGCTCTCCTCTTGGGATATACCCGGCGTTAGCCATCGCTTCGTTGAAGGTATCTATGGATTCAATCCTGTCCACAACCACGATCGCATCGATGATCGGCTTTGCCGCCATGCCGACGACAGAGGTGGAACCAAAGTGATGTATGGCAAGAACAATCGGATCCAATGCTTTTTTCAAAGTATTCTTTTCATTCTCGTAAAGTAGCGGCCAATGGGCATCGTAGGGAACGACATTCATCTCTCTGGCCATGCTTTCGCCCTCTTCGGCTTATTTTCTTTGATAATTCTATACGCAATTCAGTTAGAAATCAATCGATCCGTCCTTTATGGCGGGTGGATAAATGGGTCGGTTTTGAGATGAACAAGCTTCTTTTGCATTCCAAGCAGGAGAATGCAGGCTCCATACAGAAGAACACAGCCGTGAAAACTGCGCCGCGTAAAGGGGCGCGCATCGGAATACATATGTGCGGAGGAGAAGCGAATGTTCCATCAACCGTGGAAGCTGGTTCCCAACAGGATACGCGGCAACGGCGGCCGCGAGATCGACAAGCTCAGGGGCGTAACGCCGCAGGTGGACGATGAAACCGGTTCCGAAGCCTGGATCGGCGCAGTGACTCGGGTCGGCAATCCGCCCGCGGATAAGCCCAACTACGGCTGCAGCGAGGTGATCCTTCCCGACGGGCGCAGGATGTTCCTGTTCGAGGCGATCGAGCTGAACCCTAAAGAGGTTCTGGGCGGCAAGCACATGGCCAAGAACGGAAACGGCATGGGCATGCTGGTGAAATACCTCGATGCGCAGCGGCAGTACGGCCTGCAGTGCCATCCCACCCGGCCGTGGGCGAAGAAGATGTGGGGGAGCGACTACGGCAAGGAGGAGAGCTGGTACGTGATCGGCACCCGGGACGACACCGCCGAGCCCGCGTACATCCTGCTGGGCTTTAAAGAAGGCGTCACCCGCGAAGAATGGGAAAAGCATTACCGCAAAGACGATATCGCCGCACTCGAAAACCTATGCCATAAAATTCAGGTGAAGGTGGGCGAGGCGTATTTTGTAGGCGGAGGCGTGCCGCATGCGCTGGGCGAAGGTTGCTTCGTGATCGAGGTGCAGGAGCCCAGCGATATCACCCTAGGCGCACATACATACGGCTTTATGCAAGAGCGCACCGGCGGAAAGATTGTGGATACCGAGGCGACGTACGACGAAAAGCTGCTGGGCGCGTACCAGTACGACGGCTGCTCGTTCGAGGAAAACCTTAAGCGCTGGCGGATTCCGCGCAAAACCCTTCGCGAGGGGGCATGGGGCAGCGAGGCGGTCGTGATAGGCCCGGAGCAGACGAGTTTTTTCTCGTTCACCGAACTTATCGTAAACGGCGAGACCGATCTTCGCAATACCGGCTTTCCACAGGTCGGCATCGTTCTGCGCGGAGAGGGGAGCATCGCCTACGAGGGGGGCGCGATGAATATCAAACAGGGCGATGAAATCTTTTTGCCGTATGACGTCCCCGGCGCGAAGGTGTTGGGCGATGTTTCGATCATCCTGTGCCACCCGGAAGGCGCGGCATACTGAAGCCGCAACGGCTTTGAAGGGAGGAGGATTTCGTTGATCGACTGCCGCATGATGAAGCTTAACAACGGCGTGGAGATTCCGCAGTTTGGGCTGGGGGTGTTTCGCTCCGAGCCCGGTAAGGAAACGGCCAAGGCTGTGGAAATGGCGCTGGAGGCGGGTTACCGCCATATCGACACCGCCGCGATGTACCGGAACGAAAACGACGTTGCCAAGGGGCTTAGGGCGAGCGGCGTGAAGCGCGAAGATGTGTTCATCACCACCAAGCTCGCCAACGCGCGCACTGAGGCGAAGGAGGCGAAACAGGGCATCGAGGCCAGCCTGGAGGCGCTTCAAACCGACTATATCGACCTTTACCTTATCCATTGGGCCGCGCCGAATTACCTCGCCGCGTGGGAGACGATCGTGCGCCATCACGAAGATAAAAAACTGCGCGCGATCGGGGTGAGCAATTTTCAAATGCACCATCTGGAGGCGCTTCGCAGCGCCGGGCTTGCGACGCCCGCCGTCAATCAAATCGAGCTGCACCCGGCTTTTCAGCAAAAAGAGCTCAAGCCGTACTGCGAGCAGCGGGGCATTCTGATCGAAGCGTGGAGCCCTATCGGCGGGCGCGATCATCTGTTGGTTCATCATCCGGCGATCGTACCCATCGCGCAAAAGCACGCAAAGACCGGCGCGCAGGTTATCCTGCGCTGGCATATTCAGATGGGCAACATCGTCATCCCCAAATCCGTTAACAGGGAGCGCATCGTAGAAAACGCCGATATCTTCGGTTTTGCGCTCGATGCGCAGGATATGGCGGCCATCGCGGCCGTGGATACCGCCAAGAGGCTTTATTGGAGCCCTGACCGCTTTGACTGAAGGCTAGACCGGCAGGATTTGCCCATCAAGCAAAGAGGTGAGCGCTATGCAAACGATGCACGACCTGCTCAATTCCATTTTGGATATTTCCATTTTGCTATTTGAGTATATCGGCGTCCTGGTGATCGTAACGGCCGGCATCATCGGCATCTTCAACTATATCCGGCGCGACCCGATGACGCGCTTGAAACTTGCCAAGGGGATGGCCATGGGGCTGGAATTCAAGCTTGGAAGCGAGATCCTCCGCACGGTGGTGGTGCGCGAATTCAGCGAGATCCTCATCGTAGGCTCTATCATCCTTTTGCGTGCCGCGCTCACGTTTTTAATCCATTGGGAAATTAAGAACGAAGAGGCGATTCATGAAAGCCGTTTAATCAACCCTTTGGCGCCTCCGGCGAAGGCTGAAGAGAAGCCACCCTCGCACGACAAGGGTGGGGGAGAATAGGCGCGGCCGATCTGCAACAAGCGACACTCCATGCCGGGATGCGAAATGGGTTTGCGTCTCGGCTGTTTTTTGAGGAAATCCCATCAAACGTTTTGCCTGACGCGCGTCAAATGCGAAGGCAAAATGCGCACCAAAGCACGCTTTGCCGCATAGAGTGCAGCTATGGGGGATTTAGATTCCCCATTATTCTGTACAAAGGATGAAGTGAAAATGGGGATTTTCGGAAAAAAGCATGATTGCTCTTTTTGCGATGAATGCGATATGTGTCGCGGTTGCGGTTGCGGTTGCGGTTGCGGCTGCGGTTGCGGATGCGGAAGCATTTGCCCGTGTGAGTGTTGCCCCTGCTGTTCCGGTATGACCGGCCCGACAGGCGCTACAGGCGCTACCGGCGCCGACGGAGCCACCGGAGCTACCGGAGCTACCGGAGCCACGGGCGCTACAGGCCCGACCGGCCCGACGGGCGCCGGCGGAGAGGGAAGCACCGGCCCCACGGGACCTACCGGTCCGACGGGTGCGGACGGGGCACTCGGCGCGACAGGCCCGACCGGCCCGACGGGCGCCGGCGGAGAGGGAAGCACCGGCCCTACGGGACCTACCGGCCCCACGGGGCCTACCGGTCCGACGGGTGCGGACGGAGCACTCGGCGCGACAGGCCCCACGGGTGCGACGGGCGCAAACGGGGCCACAGGCGTGCAAGGCCCTCCCGGCGTGGGCAGCTTTGCCTACTTCACCAACATCGGCACGCAGATCATCGCTCCGGGCAACGCCGTTCAGTTTAACCAAACGCCCCTGCCCGCCGTGTTGCCGGTCGATATCGGCTTTAATTCGCCTAGCCAGATCATTATCAACTCGCCCGGCATCTATGAAATCGCGTACTATGCGTTGCCGCAAAATGCCAACATCAGTTTTGCTGTTTTCATAGACGGCATCGAGGCCCCACTCTCGCGCTATACGTCTACGAATTCCGCAGGGCATGTCTTTGGCCAGACGCTCATCAACGTGGTCGTGGCTCCCGCCGTCATTACGCTTGTGAACGTCGATCCGCAGCAGGATGCGAAAATCGACAACGGCTCACTGGCCGGCACGATCAGCATCTCGCTGCTGATTGCGAAACTCACGTAAGCATAAAAAATCGGGCGCAAGAGGCTGTCGGCCTTTTGCGCCCGGCCTTGATGGTTAAGATTAGAGCAGAATGCAGATCAGCCCGCCGCTGCCGTCGTTGATAATGCGCTGCAAGGTTTCTTGTATTTTCATTTGCACATCTTCGGGCATGCGCATCAGCTTGTTGGAGAGACCTTCTTTCACCAGTTCGTGCAGCGACTTGCCGAACATGTTGGTGCCCCAGATCGACGCCGGGTCGCTCTCAAATTCGGCAAGCAAATACTTGACTAACTCTTCCGATTGTTTTTCTGTACCTACGATGGGGCTTACCTCTGTTTGAATGTCGACTCTAATCATGTGTAACGACGGGGCGCTGGCCTTGAGGCGCACGCCGAAGCGGTTGCCCTGCTTGACGATTTGCGGTTCCTCCAGCGTCAGCTCATCCTGCGTGGGGGCTACGAGGCCGTAGCCGGTGCGGCGCACGCTATCCAGCGCCTCGGCAACGCGGTCGTACTCGCGCTTGGCCTCGACCAAATCGGCCATTAGGGACATCAAGTGCGCTTCGCCGCGCACGTCGGTGCCGCACTGCTCGCCTAAGATCTGATAGAATAGGCCGTCGTTCAGCGGCAGGGAGAACGAAACCGCCCCTTCGCCCAGCGATACGGATTCGAGCTTCAGGCCGGGGGTATAGGGAGAATCCTCAAAGGCGTCCAGCGCCTGGGCATAGTCCCTTACGCGGGCGAGGCCGTCTATCTTCGAGCGCACGCCGCTTAAGATGTGGTCTACCAGCCAATGCTCCTCGGGCAGCGTCTGCACCCACGCGGGGATGTCGAAGTGCAGCTTCAAAAGCGGGAATTCGCGCAGCGCTTCGCCCATGACGGCATCGATGTCGTCCATGGTCATGTTGAGCACATCCAGCAAAATCACCGGCGTGTCGTATTTTTCTTCCAACGCTTCGCGAAGGCGTACGGCTTCTTCGCTCCTTGGATCTTTCGCGTTGAGTACGACGACAAAGGGCTTGCCGGTTTGCTTAAGCTCGGCGATGGCGCGCTCTTCGGCTTCTACATAATTAAGCCTTGGAATGCCTGCGATGGAGCCGTCGGTGGTGACCACGATGCCGATCGTGGAATGCTCGTCGATCACCTTGCGGGTGCCGATTTCGGCGGCCTCCTCAAACGGAATATCCACATCGAACCACGGCGTGCGCACCATGCGGGGCTCTTCGCCCTCTTCGGTGCCCAGCGCGCCCTTGACCATGTAGCCCACGCAGTCCACCATGCGCACGCGCATATCCGCGTGATCCTTCAGGTGTACCTCCGCCGCCTCGCTGGGCACAAAGCGCGGCTGCGTGGTCATGATGGTGCGGCCCGAGCCGGATTGCGGCGCTTCGTCCATCACCCTGTCCTTCTTATAGCCGCCCTCCATGTTGGGCAGCACCATAAGATCCATGATGCGCGCGATCAGAGTGGATTTACCCGTTCTGACAGGCCCCACCACCCCGATGTAAATGTCGCCCTGCGTGCGCTCGGCGATATCACGGTAAAGATCGAATTCCATCGAGTCACCCTCCTCCGGCTCATCCCAAACGGGTACAATGCCTCGATTCAGCGTATGCCTGAGGGTGCGGGAGTAGAACGGGCCTCCAAAGATTGCGGCCGTCATGGGTCGCCGAGAATATGTACTAACGAAAAAGGCGCGATGAAATGCGGCATTGGGCAAAGCGAAGTTTTCAAGAGGATGGGGCGTTGTCCGTGCAAAGGATTCCTGTCGACCAAGCTGCTTAATTTGTAGACGGGGCATGCGCCCACAGTCTTTTTGAAAAGTCGGCGAAATCGGCGGCCTTGCGCAGCCTGCGGTTTTCGCGCGGAATCCTGCCGGATTTTACCGAAAGCCTGCCTTGACAGCCCCACGGCGATACAGCATAATGAAGTGATCGTGGGGAGGTGTCGCCGCGTGGATTTATTGGCGATGGGAAAGCGCGCGCGCAAGGCGGCGTTGGAATTGGCTCTGACGAATGGAAAAACTCGATCCGGGGCGCTTTGGGCA
>JAVBNW010000057.1:0-4394 GCA_031551255.1 Eubacteriales bacterium
GAACACCTGAGCGGCCCTTTTTCCGCCCCGCATTGTCTGCGTCGGTCGACGTGGCTGCCGGCCACGCCTCCCTCCGTCTCCGCGCGGAGGCAAAAAAATTGCTCGCTCATTTTGTTCGGATTTTCAGGGCCGGTGACTATATACCTATACGCCGAGTATACGCTTTGCCAAGAAAAAAAGGAGCATGCCGGTTTTCCGGCATGCTCCCGTCGCGGCGATTACATCGTTGTGAGATTTTCACCCAGTTTCCTGCAAGCGATCAACTCGTCGTCACCGGGGGTTTCGTTACAGATAACCCCTGCGCCGTCGCAAAGAACCGCCCCTGCGGTTCTCACCCTTTCCTCCCAGTCACGCATCCACTGGCCATCGCCCCAGCCGTAGGAGCCAAACAGGGCGACCTTCTTGCCGGAAAGAGCCGCCTCAATTTCCGTGAAGAAAGGCTCCATCTCGCCCTCTTCCAGAACCTCGCCGCCCATGCTGGGGCAGCCGAACGCGATACGGCCGTACTCCGCCGCCGCGTGCGCGGTGATGCTCCCGACTTCCGTCAGCACTGCCTCTGCGCCTGCTGATTTTATACCCTCCGCGACAGCCTCCGCCATCATCTGCGTATTGCCCGTCCCGGACCAGTAAACCACCAATACCTTTTCCATCATGCGATACCTCCATATTGAATATTCTGTATTTCCTCACCGCCGAGCACGCGATCGCAGAAGAAGCAGCGGGCTTGCTCGTATGCGGAAAAGAGCCGCTTTGCTTTTACGGGATCGCTGTAGACCTTCCAGCATCCGCACAGGCAGTAATCCCTGCCCTGATTATCGATAAAGCCCCGCACGTCCTCCGGCGGATAGCCCAGGAACACCCCGATTTCGTGGGGGAATCCGTCCGTCCGGCCTATACGCGCAGCAAGCCTGCCTAATAGCGCGCCGAGCCTCATATCCTTGCCATAACCATGGCACTCCAGAATCCGGCGGTTTTCCGGCAAAGCAAGATATTGTGCAAGGAGATCGCGCCGGTATACCAACAGAAGAACGCGGCGGTTACAGCTATCGAGTCTGCGAAAATAAACCTGCCTGCTACCGAATGCCCGGCCGCTGCGCGCGAGGCCGGCTTTCATTTCGTGCCATTCCGCGCGGCGGATGGAGATCAGGTTCGCGGGTTTCATGCCCGCAAGCGTGGGCGCGCAGTGAAGCGCCAACTTGTAGTCAAATATGCTCATGCGCCCACGCTCCAGCCCATGCTTTCCTGCTGGATGGTGAACAACCTGCGGTACAGCCCGTCGCGCTTACTGAGTTCCTCATGGGTGCCTTGCTCCACCACGCGCCCTTTATCCAGCACGATGATCTTGTCCGCCCCCGTGATGGTGCGCAGACGGTGTGCGATGACGATCACCGTCTTGTTCTGGATCAGTGTGGATATCGCCTGCTGAATCAGTGCCTCGTTTTCCGGATCGAGGGAGGCGGTTGCCTCGTCCAGCAACACGATCGGCGCGTCTTTCAGCAGCGCCCGCGCAATGGAGAGACGCTGGCGTTCACCGCCGGAAAGAGTCGAACCGTTCTCGCCCAGCATGGTGTCGTAACCGTCCGGCAGTTTCCGGACAAAATCATCGCAGCAGGCGGCTTGGGCCGCGGCCAGAACCTCCTCCCGCGTGGCGCCCATGTTGCCGATGCGGATGTTGTTGTAGATTGTGTCATTAAACAGCACTACATCCTGGAACACGAAGCTCATGTAGCTCATGAGCTGCTCTGGATCAATGGTTTTGACGTCGATTCCGCCGATGGTGAGCTTTCCTTTGTTCGTATCCCAGAAGCGGGCGATCAGCCGTGACACGGTGCTCTTACCGCTGCCGGAAGGCCCCACGAGCGCCGTGATGCCGCCGGAGGGGATGGTCGCATTCATATCGCTGATGGTCTGAGCGCCCTCGTCGTTATAATGGAAATCCACATTCTCAAACTTGATATTGAAATTGCGGATTTCTTTCTCCGCATCCCCCTCCATCGGCTGGAAGGCCATCAAATCGCGCATGCGCCGGATCGCGATCTGGAAATAGAAAAGTTCGGGAAGCAGCGTCAGCTCCACCAGGATCGGCCCATAAATCCGCACCACAATCAGCATGAACATTAGCATGGGGAGGAAAGCGATCTGCCCGCCGGTCAGCAGCGTCGTGCCCAACAGCACTGTAAGGCCGATACCCGCCTGCATCACCACCTGCGCGCCGGTGACGAAGATGCCCGTGCCTAACTCCATCTGGACGGCAAGGCGCTTCATAGTGCGCAACGCATTTTCTAGCGCCGAGAACTTCTCTCCGTCCAGATTGCAGGCGCGGATGACCTTGATGCCTTCTATGTATTCCTGCACTTGGCCGGAAGCGGCGAGTTTGGCGTCCATATGCTTTTGATGCAGCTTGCCGTAGACCCGGCGGCTGAGCACAACAATGAAGAACGCCAGCGGCACGGTGATGAACATGGCCAGCGCCATGCGCCAGTCGAAAAACGCCATCATGGCGCAGATCACGGTGATCGAAATCGCATTGGCGAAAAGCTGCGGCACAACATGGCTCAGCACATGCTCGCTGGTGGCCACGTCGTCCATCAGATTCGTGGTGAGTTCTGACAAATCCTTGGAGTTGAACAGGCTCATCGGCAGCTTGCGGATGTGCTCGGCCATGGCGATGCGGGTACTCTCGCTCTGCAGATACGAAGTAACGTAGGTCTTTTTATAGTCGTTCTTGTTGCAGATAAAGACGATTACCGCCGCCACAATGCCCGCGCTGAACAGCAGCCACATTTTCTGCCAGGATACCTCTCCGCCGGAGAGCGGCTTGATCAACTCCATGATGACCTGCATCATCACGCCGAACGGCAGCATCATCGCGAAGTTGGAAAGCGTGCATGCGGCGATCGCGCCTTTTAAGTCTTTGTACCCCTTGTCGGTCAGCATCAGCATCCTTTGCAGTTTAGGCATGGGCGCGCGCCTCCTTTTTGCTTGCCATGCTCCAGCTCGCGGTTTTGGTGTAGGTATGCCACATGGCGTGGTATTTGCCTCTCTTTTGCAGCAGCTTGTCGTGGGTTCCCTGGTCAATCACCTTGCCGCCGTCCACCACGATGATGTTGTTCGCGCTTCGGATGGTGGAAAGCCGGTGAGCGATCATCACGACGGTTTTGTTTTTCATGAGCGTCTCGAACGCTTTTTGGATCAGGTGCTCGTTCTCCGGATCAGCAAAGGCGGTTGCCTCGGCCAGCACGACGATAGGCGCATCCTTTACGATAGCGCGCGCGATGGCGATGCGCTGCTTTTCCCCGCCGGACAGATGCACGCCCCGCGTCCCGATCACGGTATGGTAGCCCTTGGGCAGCTTCGCGATGAAGTCGTGGCACTGCGCGGCCCTGGCGGCCTCCATGATCTGTGTGTCGGTGGCGCTCTGGTTGCCCATGCGGATATTGTCCATCACGCTTTGCTTGAATAGGAACACATCCTGGAACACGAAGCTTACCTGATCCATCAGGTAATGGGTATCCATCTTACGGATGTCCACACCACCTATATCGATCTCGCCGCCGCTCACGTCGAAGAAGCGGGGAATCAGGTGGGCGATGGTGCTCTTGCCGCCGCCGGACGGGCCGACGATCGCGGTAATTTCCCCCTGCCTGGCCTGAAACGAAACGCCGGAGAGAGCTTCGGTTTCCTTGGTCTTATCATAGGAAAACATAACATCCCGGAACGCCACATCGTAGGACTGTACGGTTTCTGGCTTTGCGGGTGGGACGATCTCCGGCTCGGCCAGCACCTCATCCATGGCCTCCACGCCGCCGATAATGCGCATGGCACTGCCGTTGACATACATGATCTTCATCAAAATGCTGGCGACGGACTGGACGAAGATTAAATAGAAGATCACCGTGCCGGCAAATGCAGCATAATCAGCGGTCCGCATCCCCACAAAGATCGCCACCGGCAGCACGAACAGATAGATGTTGTTCACCAGAGTGGTGAAGCCGGAAAAGGAGTTTTCCCAACTCAGGGTGTAGGGAATAACCATGGCGGTGTATGCTTTGATGGTGTCATGCAGACGGCGGAAGGAGAAGACCGTCTGCTTGAATGCCTTCACCACCGAGATGCCCCGGATGTACTCCACCGAGGCGTTGTTCATCTCCTCGATGGATTTCTGGTATTTTGCCATCAGCGCCTTGGAACCTTCGTTCCCGTAGAGGGAAAACTGTATGATAAATGCGATGACGACGCCCGCCATCGCGGCAAGACCGAAACGCCAGTCCACCGCCAGCAGGATCAGTATCATCACGACCGGCGCGACGAATGCGCCCACGAGATCAGGTAGCTGGTGGGCGATGAAGCCCTCTACCTTCTCGATGTTTTCATCCGTGATCTTGCGCAGTTTG
>JAVBNW010000012.1:0-54546 GCA_031551255.1 Eubacteriales bacterium
TACGCGCGGCCCGCCCGGCGGGTATCCCCCCATCGCCCGCGCAGCAATCTGCCCCGCCGCCTCGTCCCCGGCAAGCTAGCGCCGAGGCCCAACCGCGGCGATGCGCGGCGTAAGGACGGCCTGGGCGCGCGGCAGCGGGACATCCGGCATGAAGAATGTCCGGCCCTTGGGACGAATGTCCTCAAGCGCGCACACCAGCTTAGCCAAAGCCTCTTCTTGGCCGTTTCCCGCAATCGGCGGCAGCGCCACGAGGCGATAGCAATCCGCCATCTCCACATCGACGCCCCGGCTGCACAGCAAAGAACACAGTTCATAGCCGGAAAAACCGGTCGCGCGCACATCCATGACGATCCGCGTGGCATCGCATTCGATGCCCTCCTTGCGCCAAGGCTCGTGCGCATCGTATACGCCTAACCTTTGGACGCGGCGAAGCAGCTGTATGTTCCGCCGATGCGCGGCGGCGATCCACTGGTCGCCATAGGCGCCCATCTGTGCGCGGGCAATGTCCAACGATGCGGCGACTAAGAAGGAAGGGCTGCTCGTGCCGAGCAGGGCGGCGCGTTCGCGCATCGGCAAGGCGTGCGCAGGGTTGCGCAGGTGCAAATATGCCGCCTGCGTGAGCGCGGGCAATGTTTTGTGCGCGCTTTGAACCCACGCATCCGCGCCGAGAGCCCCGGCGGAAGCGATGGAACCGCCGTAGGGAAAGTGTGCCCCGTGCGCCTCGTCCACCAAAAGGGTCACGCCCATCGCGCGCGCCTTTTCTGCGATCGGCGCAAGATCCAAACAGGCCCCATAGTAATCCGGGCGAGTCACAAAAACCGCAGCGGCATCCGGATGCTCGTTCAGCGCTTTGATAAGCGCATGAGAAGATGCTGCGGCGCGCTGATTCGCGACCTCGGGCCAAACGTATACGGGCCTGACATCCCCGATCGCGCACGCGGCGAGCGCCGCATGGTGGGCGTCGCGCGGGAGGATGAGCTTTCCTCCCGGCGGCACAAACGTCGTGATCATCGCATGGATTCCCTGCGAGGAGCCGCCGGTTAAAAACACTGTCGCCCCGGCGCCCGCCGCCTGGGCCGCCAGCGCCTGCGCGCGCTCGAACACCCCGCCGGGCGTCGGCGACCATAGGTCGTCCGATGCGTCGATTTCCGTAGTATCCAAAGCGGAGCTGAGCCACGCAAGCTCGCCGCCGTGCCCCGGCATATGCAGCCACGCGCGCTCCTTAAGCTCTCCGAGTATCGAGAGCACAGGCGCTTCCACAGCTTCCCCTCCTGCCAAACTTTTCCCTGCCCGCATATTGTACCATGCCATTGCAGTGTAAAAAAGCGAATTTGGTGAAAGTTCCGTGCACAGTGTTTTGACAAGTTTTATTATTTTTTTGATAAGTATACTTGTCATAACATATAAAATTGGCTATAATGAAAGCAACGAGGAGCAAGGAGGGTTGTACATGAACCGGGAAGATATTTTGGCAAAATCCAAGCGCGCCGGGGTGGATGAAAGGGTAGCGGGCATCGAGATCAAGGCGATAAGCTTTGGCGGACTTGCGGCGACGGTACTCATCGGCCTGTTCATCGTCGCCAATTCTTTAAAAGGGCAAAGGAGCAGCGATCTATTGTCCATCCTCCTGATCTACTGGTCGGCGCAGTATTTCTACAAATACAAGCAGCTGGAAAGGAAGCTATTCCTGGTTTTAGGGTGCATAACCGCAATAGGATTTGTCGCCTGTGTCGTATCGTATATCCTGTGGGGGTAGCGGCATGAAGGGCGAGCTCATCCTAAAAAACCGCCTGAAAATCGGCAGAGCGGAAAAAAACCTCTCCCAGGGAGAATTGGCGGAGATGATCGGCGTATCCCGGCAGACGATCAGCTCCATTGAAACGGGCCAGTTTTGCCCCACAGCCAAGTTGGCTCTTATTTTGTGCATTGCTCTGGATAAAAATTTCGAAGAACTATTCTACTTCGATTGAACCGATCGCCATATCCATGCTAAAAAACGAAAAGGCCTTCGCGATACCTCGAAGACCCCAGGTTGTCAAAAAGCATCGACTATTCGCGTAACCTGGGTTGTTTGGAGGGCCTAACCCCGAGTCGGCCCGGCGGACCGAACAGACGAGGGGGAGGCCCGGTGAGCAAAGGAGCGTTGCAAGCATAGCGCCGCAAGGAACCATTGTGAGCTAAGGATCAAAGCCTTCCAAGTGCAATCGCCCGCCGGAGGGCGGAAGAGGCCTGCGGGGAAACTGGTTTCCACAAGTGCCTGCCTGTTCTTCGGAACATGCCGGCACTTGTGGGGAGTCCGCACGAACTGAGGGAATACGGGCGGCAAAAACCGCCTTGTAACAGACGGTTTTTGCTTCTTGGCGTTTTTGCTGATCGTTCGTCGCCCGTCCTCGTCGCACTTTTTTGGCGGGGCTCATGGGGAGGTACGCGTACCCCCATACCGTAAAAGTGCCGCAGCACTTTATTGACGGATAAAGGCCTTCGCAACATCGCGAAAGCCTTTATGCCTATTTGCGCGTCATCACACGTGTCGCGCCTTCTTTGCTACACCCAGCAACTTGTGCACATACATTTCGTACTGCTTATCGCTCGCATCGGTATTCATGATGCGGCGCTCGCACAGCGGGCAGATGTTGCTCCCGAGAATATGCAGGCCCTGTTCGCGGCTCGCGCCGCACACGATGCACGTTTCGCCCTTCATAAAGCATCCCTCCATGCCGCATGATGACCCAACTTGCATCAGACTATGCGCGCATGGGTTGACCGCGTTCCACACAAGATGCCCCGGGCTTGCTCCTTTTTACGCGTTAACTCTCCTCTTGCCCGTCCGCATCCGCCCCCTCATCGGGTTCCGGGGCCGGTTTTCCGCTCCGCTCGGCAAGAAGCGCGTCGAGCTGTGCGTCCGGCTGCAAAACATAAGCGCAGCTTTGCACAATCAGCAAACGCTGCTCGTTTGCGTGGCCTTCAATAGTATATTTTTGCGTCTTTTCGGCCTGCGGCGCACCTTCCGCGCTTCCATAGTACGCGGCGACAGCGAGATTAAGTTGCGCAAGCGGCCTGGTTCTATCCCCCGCGAGGCGCTCAATCCACAAAAAGCCGCCCTTATCCAGGCGATAGCGATATTCCACGATGAAGCGCTTATACACAAAATACGCAAGCAAAAACACCGCGCCGAACGCTATATAGCTCGCATAGGGCGTCACGCGGGACAGCGCTCCCGCCATAAGCGTCATCAAGGCCACCATCCCTACAATGCCCAGCACAACGCCTATGGCCCTGAGCCCGCGCATGGGCTTGTGGCGCAAATCCATCGTATACATCATGGAGCCGTTCCTCCGGGCATGTCGATTGCCAAATTTTCAGGGTAGAACGGCTTCTTTTCCGGCAGGTTGTCAAAATTCGGGGGCTTTTCACCGGCCCGATTGTCCACAAGCCATTGCACTAGCTCGACCGACTCTTCAGGGTTTGTAGAAAACACCATCACCGCAAGCACAGTGCGCCGCATATCGAAATACTCGTTCGTAAACAGGCCGTACAGGCTATCCGCAGGAATCGCGTACACGTGCGGCTCCGGGTCGTCATCGGTGGCGCGCGTCGTGGAGGAAAGATCGATGTCGGTTTCGACGAGCCCATCCAGCGGCAAGAAGGCTCCGTCTGCGCACAGGCTGTCAAAGACCTCGGCATCCATGAGATAGACGTCGCCCTGCTGCGCAAACACCAGCGTGGTGAAGCGTTGCCAGTTCTGATAGTCGTTCACGTCCTCGAGCACGACGGGCATAAAGTCAAACTCTTCCATTTCTGGGAACACAGGCGCGACTTCGGCGGCGAGCGCGTCCGTCTTCTCCTGATCCATACTATTGCCGACCATGTAAAACGACAGGATCTTGTCCTCCGGCGGTCTGTACTGGGTTACGCTATACGCGAGGCTCCAAAATATCGCCAGCACGATCGGTATCAGAATATACATCCACCCCATATAATCGAAGTGGTTTTTCAGCGCTTTTCCGGTAAACCTCGGCTTAATCATCGCTTAACCTCTCGGACGCATCGTGGGGAACAGCAAAACATCGCGGATGGAGGGGCTGTCGGTCAGCAGCATGACGAGCCTATCCACCCCGAAGCCGAGCCCGCCCGTGGGCGGCATGCCGTATTCCATCGCGCGCACAAAGTCCTCGTCGAGCTGCGCGGTAAGGGCCCCCTCCGCATGGCGGATTTTTACCTGTTCTACAAAACGGGCGCGCTGATCGATCGGATCGTTGAGCTCGGTAAATGCGTTGCCGCCCTCCCTTGCGTAGATGAAGAACTCGAAGCGCTCGGTAAAGAGCGGATCGTCGTCCTTACGCTTGGCGAGCGGAGAAATTTCCACCGGATAATCCATTACAAACGTAGGCTGGATCAGGAACTCCTCGCACTTTTCATCGTAGATCGCCGCGAGGCACTCGCCCTTGGTGAAGCGTTCCTCGCAAGAAATGTTCATACCCCGAACCGCCGCGCGCGCCTGGCTATCGTCCGCCCAATCGTCGTAATCCACGCCCGTATATTCTTTTACGCATTCCTTCATCGTCATGCGCCGCCACGGCGGGGCAAAGTCGATTTCCGTGCCCTGGTATACGATCTTCGTCGTGCCGCACACTTTAGTTACGACATACACGAACAACCGCTCGATCAGATCCATCATGCCCTTGTAATCGGTATACGCCTGGTAAAACTCGCACATGGTAAATTCGGGGTTGTGCTTGACGCTCATTCCCTCGTTGCGAAAGATGCGCCCGATTTCAAACACCCTATCCAGCCCGCCCACGATCAGGCGCTTGAGGTATAGCTCCAGCTCGATGCGCAGATACAGATGCATATCCAAAGCGTTAAGATGCGTCTCAAACGGGCGCGCAGCCGCGCCGGTCTCCAAGGGATGAAGAACCGGAGTATCGACCTCGAGAAACCCTTCGCCGGTTAAAAACTCGCGGATGGCGGTGATGGCCTGCGAGCGCTTGACAAATGCGTCGCGCACATCCGGGTTTACGATCAGGTCGACATAGCGCTGGCGATAGCGGGTGTCGGTATCCTTGAGGCCATGAAACTTTTCCGGCAACGGCAAAAGAGACTTGCTCAGCAGCGTAACGCTCAACGCCTTCACGGAAATTTCGCCCTTGTTCGTGCGAAAAACTTCGCCCTCCACGCCTAAAATGTCGCCGATATCGTCGTCCTTAAACGCGGCGTACTGCTCGTCCCCGACATCTTCTCTGCGCACATAGATCTGGATGCGGCCCGCGGTATCCTGCAGGTGGGCAAAGGCCGCCTTACCCATTACGCGCTTGGACATCAGCCGCCCGGCAATGCGCACATTCTCCCCCTCGAGGGCCTCAAATCCGTCGAGAATCGCCTGGGAGTTGTGCGTCCAATCGTATGTCTTGGCGAGGTACGGATCGGCGCCCTGTTCGCGCAAAACCGCGAGCTTCTCCCGGCGGATGCGGGCCTGCTCCGAAACCTGTTCCTCGGTAAAATCCTGTTCCACACGCGTATCGTCCAAGAAAATCCTCTCCCCTGTCTCTCAAAATCCAGGGGCCTGTCCACGCCCGCCCCACAAGGCTCGGGCGGGACAGGCCCCGCATATCAGCCCCCGGCGCGCCGCCACATAGGGCGCGCGGGGAGCGCCCTATTTTCGAATGTCGAGAATTTTCAGTTTCATTACGCCGTTGGGCGTTTGCGCAAGAACCTCCTCGCCTACGGCATGGCCGATCATCGCGCGCCCCATCGGCGATTCGTTGGAAATTTTCCCCTCGAGCGGGTCCGCCTCGGCGGAGCCGACAATCGCGTACTCGATCTCTTCGTCGAACTCGACATCCAGCACCTTGACCACCACGCCCACGTTCACAAGATCGGTGTTGACATCCTCGTCGGCCACAACCTTGGCCGATCTGAGCATGCTCTCCAGCGTGATGATGCGGCCCTCCACAAAGGCCTGTTCGTTTTTCGCCTCGTCGTACTCGGCGTTTTCCGAAATATCTCCAAAGGAAATTGCCACCTTGATGCGTTCGGCAACTTCCTGGCGCTTTACGGTTTTGAGCTGGTCGAGTTCGTCCTCCAGCTTTCTGATGCCTTCCAAAGTAAGCAAAAGTTCCTGGTTGGCGAAATTGACGTTGGTTCCCGGCATGGAAAAGACCCTCCTATTCTCGTGAGAAGACTACTTCCTTATATACGCATGTAATACAGGAATCATGCTGCGGCGCGTCTATAAGAAGGAGCGCCGCGACGAAAACCGTCGCATGCGCCCGTCCCGACCACAACGCGCATAGTATAGTGGATGCGCGCCGCAATGTCAACCCAGCAAAGAAGTGGGAAGCGTACTTTTCAGTTCATCCTCGTCGGCGGGCGACGAGAAGGCTTCATTTTACCGCGCTTGATCCGCTCCTGCGAGAACTTTTCCCATCAGAGCAACGCCTGAATCTACATCCTGCAGACGATCGCGTCGAGGAATTCCTCGCTGGAAAGCCGCTTAGCATCGCCCTCAAACATACCGGAAAGGTCGCCCGTCATTTCACCGCCTTCGATGGTATCGATCGTCACCTTTTCAAGCTTCTTCGCGAACGCGCAAAGCTCGGGGATATCGTCGAGCTGGCCGCGCTTATTAAGCGCGCCCGTCCATGCAAAAATGGTGGCGACGGGGTTGGTCGAAACCGTCTCGCCCTTCAGATGGCGATAGTAATGCCGCGTTACCGTGCCGTGGGCAGCCTCAAACTCGTACGTTCCGTCCGGCGCTACCAGCACGCTGGTCATCATCGACAGCGAGCCGAAGGCCGTGGCCACCATGTCGCTCATCACGTCTCCGTCGTAGTTTTTGCAGGCCCATATGAAGCCGCCTTCCGAGCGGATCACCCGGGCGACCGCGTCGTCGATCAGCGTATAAAAGTATTCGATGCCCGCCTTAGCAAACTTCTCTTGATATTCCGCATCGAAGATCTCCTGGAAAATATCTTTAAAGCGGTGGTCGTACGTCTTGGAAATCGTATCTTTTGTGGAAAACCACAGATCCTGCCTGCTATCCAGCGCATAGGCGAAGCACGCGTGCGCGAAGGAGGCGATGGACTCATCGGTATTGTGCATGCCCTGCACGATGCCCGGACCCTTAAACTCGTGCACCAACGCGGCCTTTTCTTTGCCGTCAGCGCCGATAATGCGGATTTCGGCCCTGCCCGGGCCTTCCATTCTAAGCTCCGCCGCCTTGTAGACGTCTCCATACGCGTGACGCGCAATGGTAATGGACTTTTTCCAGGTGCGGACGCTGGGAGATATGCCCTTTACGATGATCGGCGCGCGGAAAACCGTGCCGTCGAGCATCGCACGGATGGTGGCGTTGGGGCTCTTCCACATTTCGCGCAGCTTATATTCTTCCACCCTCTGGGCGTTGGGCGTGATGGTGGCGCACTTGACTGCCACCCCCAGGCGGCGGGTCGCCTCCGCAGATTTGACCGTCACCTCGTCGCCCGTCTTATCCCTTTCGGGCAGCCCCAGGTCGTAGTACTCCGTCTTGAGGTCGACAAACGGCTCAATCAACTTTTCCTTGATCATTTTCCAAAGAATGCGGGTCATCTCGTCGCCGTCCATCTCGACGAGCGGCGTCTTCATAGGAATTTTCTGCATGCTTCTCCCCCTCGTTGCGGCTTGGGCCCTTAGGGCTTTATAATGTCGATGGTTGCCTTATTGTAACAGATGCATAAACATGCGTAAAGGAGAGTCGTCATGCGGTTGTGTTATGAAACGATGACAATTGGGCATTACGAGGCCGTATACGCGCTGTGGGGGGCGACGGAGGGCATTGGCATGAGCGGCGCCGACAGCCGCGAGGCGATAAGCGCGTTTCTTGCGCGCAATCCCGGCCTTGGGTTTGTATGCATAGTAGGCGGCATGGTCGCCGGCGCGGTGATGGCAGGACACGACGGGCGGCGCGGGTTTCTATATCACCTCGCGGTAGCGAAAGAGCACCGCAGGCGCGGCATCGGCGGCGAGCTCGCGCGCCGCGCGCTGGATGCGCTGTGCCGCGAAGGCATCGCCAAATGCCATATTATGGTGTTCGCCGACAACGAAGACGGCCTGTCCTTTTGGCGTGGCATCGGCTTTGAGCCCCGCGGCGACATCGCGCTGATGTCGAAGAGCCTATAAACTATGAGGCAAAAAAATGAGGACGCCGAGCGGCATCCTCATACGCTGTCAAAACAGCCCCGACACTTCGCCTGTCCGGGAGGCTTATCCCCCGTATCTCTTCGGCGGGGGGCCCACGGTAGGTACGCGTACCCCCGTGCCGTATCAAAACGTCCTCGCCATCTTGTCGGCGTACTCCGCTGCGATCGGGAGCCGGAACGATCGCCCGTTCCAACAGTTGATCGCGCATACGACCGATGCAAGAATCGCAACCAGGGAGAGCACAAAGCAGAAAATCCAGCCTATGAAGGGAATCCAGCCCAGCAGCGCGCCGATAAGTAGCAACGCAAACAATAGGATCGCCTGGGCTGCGTTAAAGCGCACAAAGGCGTTATCCCGTTCGACAAAAAACAGGATGATTCCGATGATCCACACATAGCACAAAAGCGCCTTGAGCCTTACGTCCTTCTCCATCATGGCGTCATTCCTTCAGCGCGAAGCCCTGCGCGTCTTTATCGATGGAGCCGGTGAGAATCATAATGCCCTCCACCAGGCCCCATATCCCCGATACCACGGGGCCTAATCCCATCAAGCATACGCCTACCGTGCCCAGCAGCACCTGCGCTACCGCCTTGCTCGTAAACCCAAGGTAGAAGTTATGAACGCCCAGCCAGCCTAAAAAGATGCCCAGCAGGCCCGCCGCAATCTTCGATTTGGCGCCAGCAGGCGCCGCGCGCATCACCGGCACGCCGCAGTGCGTGCACACGGCCGCTCCGGGCAAGATCTCGCTTCCGCACGCGCGACAACGGCTGGCGGCCGTTCCCACCGCAAGCCCGCAATGGATGCAAATGGCGGCACGATCGTCGATTTGCTGCCCGCAATTGGTGCAATACATGAAAACCCCTCCTTACATGCTCGTCGGGTTTCTTTCCCAATCCAGTATATCCATATCTCACATACGACGCAAGATAAGGAATTGTGTCAGCGGCGTCTGCAACCTCCTTCCGTGTTGCGAACCGTAGAAAAATCCACTACAATAGAGCCAATCACCGCGAAGAGCTTGTCTTCGCGCCGACAAAGGGGGAATAATATGGCCATCGATTTCTCGCCACAGCGCTGGGACAAAGTCGCGCGCACGATGCAGGCGTGGTGGGACGGCACGCTCGGCCGCCCGGTCGCCAGCGCGCACCTAATCGGACGGGATCCGGGTAGGGGAAAGCCTTCGGGTTATATCCTGAACCAGCAGACGTGTTTGGATTTTTCGGTTTCCGCGGACGACGTAATCGATCGAGTGGACTACGAGCTTTCCCGGCGGGTAATCCTGGGCGACGGCTTCCCGCACCTGTCCCTCGAATCGTTCGGCGCGGGCGTATTGGCGGCCTTTCTGGGCGCACGGATGGACAATTCCATCAGCGGCGTGTGGTTTCATTCCCCCGGCGACATACCCATCGCCGATATGCATTTCGCTTATGACCCCGGGCACCCGGTGTTTTTACGCATCATGGATCTTTGCCGCGCGGCGGTTCGGCGTTGGAGCGGCCAGGTGCAGATCGGCATGACGGATCTTGGCGGCGTAATGGACGTGCTCGCGTCGTTTCGCACCACGGAAAAACTGTTGGTGGATCTGTACGACAGCCCGGACGAGGTGCTGCGCTGCGCGTCGGAAATCGAAAAGGCCTGGGGGCAGTATTACGACGCGATCCAGAGCATCATCTCCCCCGTCAACCCCGGCTATTCGGATTGGCTGGGCCTTTTCTCGCCGATCCCCTCCTACACGACGCAGTGCGATTTCAGTTACATGATTTCGCCGGAAATGTTTACGCGCTTTGTGCTGCCGGAGCTAAGCCGCACGTGGAACCGATTGGGCCACGGCGTTTATCACCTGGACGGAATCGGCGAGCTCCCCCATCTGCCTTATCTGGTGGCCGACCCCGCGCTTCACGTCATCCAGTGGGTGCCCGGCGACGGCAAGCCGATCGAGGATCAATGGCCCAAGGTATATCGCGACATCCACGCGGGCGGTAAAAAGATCCTTATGATGCACCTGCCGTGCCTGCCCACGATCATTGAGCAGATCGGCGCAAATACCGATGTGATGTGCTGGAACAACTATGCGGTACCGATGGAAAAGGGCGAGGCGGCAAAGGAGCTCTTGCGCAAGGTCGGCGTGCCGGTATAGAGAAACGAAATCGGGCCCTGTGATACATGAAAATGCCCGCTATGCGGGCATTTTTGATGGCATAAACGCAAAGATGAGATGGAGAAATATATGAAGCGTCTTTTTTAGCTATTGACTTGGAGTCGGCTCCAAGTGTTACGATATATCCATCTTCCAAATATATGAAAGAATCTCTATGAGGGAAATGCGCATGACGATTGCGGAAGTAAGCAAAAAGTATGATGTAACTGCCGATACCCTGCGCTATTACGAGCGTATTGGGCTGATACCCGCCGTGAACCGCACGCAAGGCGGCATCCGCGATTATACGCAAGAAAATTGCCGCTGGGTCGAATTCGCAAAGTGCATGCGCGGCGCGGGCTTGGCGGTAGAAGCCCTCATCGAATATGTCGCGCTGTTTCAGCAAGGAGATTCCACCCTCAACGCAAGAAAGCAAATACTCGCGGAACAGCGCGATCAGTTGCTTGTCAAAATGGGTGAAATGCAATCGACGCTAAACCGGCTCAATGAAAAGATAGAGCGGTATGATGTGATCATCGCGCCAAAGGAAAATGCTTTAAAGCATTCGCTATAAAAAGTGATCAGGAGGATAAAAAATGGAGTACGCGAAACTCGGAACTACAGCCATCGAAATTTCCCGGCTTTGCGTCGGATGCATGAGCTTCGGCAACCCGGCAAGCAATTTTCACGCATGGACGCTGGACCCTCAAGAGAGCGAAACGCTTATCAAACGCGCCCTGGATTTGGGAATCAATTTCTTTGATACGGCCAATACCTATTCGGGCGGCACCAGCGAAGAATATCTTGGCCGAGCCATCAAAAACAATGTGGCGAGGGATAAGGTCGTCATCGCGACGAAGGTTTATTTTAACGAGGGCAATCTTTCCAAGGCGGCCATTGTAAGAGAAATAGACGGCTCGCTAAAGCGATTGGGCATGGATTATGTCGACCTTTACATCATCCACCGTTTCGACTACAACACGCCCGTGGAAGAAACCATGGCGGCGCTTGACAGCCTCATCAAAGCGGGAAAAGTGCGGGCGGTCGGCGCTTCCGCCATGTATGGCTACCAGTTTTACAACATGCAGCTTTGCGCGGAAAGAAACGGCCTGACTCCGTTTGCATCGATGCAAAACCATTATAACCTGCTCTATCGCGAAGACGAGCGCGAGCTCATCCCGATCTTAACGCAGTACAATACCGCGCTTACCCCCTACAGCCCCCTTGCCGCGGGTAGGCTTTCCCGCCTGGAGTGGACGACCGACACCATGCGCAGCCGGACGGACAAAACAGCCGTTTCAAAATACGACGGCACGCAAGCGGCGGACTACGCCATCGTCGGGCGCGTCCATGAAATCGCCGAAAAGTACGACGCTACCATGACGCAGATTTCCCTTGCGTGGCAGTTTGCCAAGGGCGTGGCATCCCCCATCATCGGCGCGACCAAAGCGAAGTATTTTGACGATGCCGCGGGCAGCCTCGGGATCAAACTCTCGCAAGAGGACGTTGCCTATCTCGAAGAATTGTACGTTCCGCACAAAATTGTCGGCGCGCTTTGAGACTTGCACCGCGGCGTCCATTCTTCGAAATAACCTGCGGAATGTATCATACGGCACACAAAAGGAATGCCTAAAGGCATTCCTTTTGTGTGCATTCACCAACATTAGTTCCTAACGCCCTCTACCGGCGCAAGATCGATAAACTTGAAAAAACTTTGGATCTCGTCGTCCCAGAAGCTCCATTCGTGCTTGCCGGGCCGCTCGCAGCTTACGAAGCCAAACGGATTGCCGGGAATGGATGCAAAG
Organism: Eubacteriales bacterium; assembly: GCA_031551255.1. Lineage (GTDB taxonomy): Bacteria > Bacillota > Clostridia > Christensenellales > UBA1750 > JAVBNW01. The sequence goes on from JAVBNW010000012.1 coordinate 12,121, forward strand.
CAATCCCTTATCTGCGCATAGCTATCGTATACGAAGTCCTCGGTGCCGCAGGCTTGGTATACGCGCGGGAACGGACCGCCCGCCGCCGCAAGATCGCGGATGAGCACGGTCAAATCGTGCTTGGTGCCCTCGGCCGTTTCGCCGGGTTTTAGGCCGTACACGCGGTCGATCATCGCGTTCATGCCCTCGTCGCCAAGGCGGGGCTTTAAGAAGTTGCCGCCCGAGAAGCTGCCGATCGCCCCATAATTTTGTGGACGAGAAAGCCCTATCTTCAAGCAGCCGTAGCCGCCCATCGAAAGGCCGGCGATGAAGTTGTCCTCGCGCTTGTCGGAAAGCATCGGAAAGAAGCCGCGCATGAGCACGGGCAGCTCGTCCGCGATGTAGGTAAAGTACTTGCCGCCGTGCGCCATGTCGGTGTAGCGCGAAAGATGCGCGTTGGGCATCACCACCGCAATGCCCAGTTCGGACGCGTAGCGCTCCACGGAAGTGCGCCGCTGCCAGATGGTATGGTTGTCGCTCGCGCCGTGCAGCAGCCACAAGACCGGCGTCTTGCCCTTGCGCACCGTCGCCGCCATGCCGATCTGCTTCTTGGCGATTTGCGGAAGGATCACGTCGACCGATACCGACATGCCCAGCGATTCGGAAAAGAAATACGTGTGCAACAACGCCATGCTATTGGCCCCCCTTCGCATATGCCTTGAGCGGCAGCCACTTGAGCACCCGCTGGATGGTCTCGTCCCAGTACTTCCACTGGTGATCGCCCGGGTCTTCTTCGTATGTCAAATCGAAGCCGAGCTTTTGTATGTGATCGCGGAACGCGAGATTATCCTGATATAAAAAGTCTTCCGTGCCGCACCACTGGTAGATGCGGGGCTTTTGCCCGCCTTTTGCGCACTTTTCCGCCAGCGCGAACAGGTCGTTGTCGCTGCCCTGCATCACGTCGGGCGGCCCGAACACGTCTTCCCAGTAGCTTTCCCTATCCGGCGAAACCTTCTTGCGGTGGGCCACGATATCCAGCCCGCCCGACAGGGTTGCCACGTTGGAAAACGCCTCCGGCATGCCAAGGCCCAGCTTTGCCGCGCCATAGCCGCCCATGGAAAGGCCCGCGGCAAACGTATCTTCCCGCTTATCCGACAAGGGGAAGAACGTGCGGCAGATCTCGGGAAGCTCTTGGGAAATATACGTCCACCACTTCTGGCCGATATACATATCGGTATAAAAACCCAGCTGGGTGGATGGCATCACGACCGCGAGGCCGAGCTCGGCCGCATAGCGCTCGATCGACGTGCGGCGCTGCCAGATGGTATGATCGTCCGACATGCCGTGCAAAAGATACAGCGTTTGGTAGGGGCCGGTGTCGGCCACGCCGTTCATGCCGATCTGGCCGCTCGTGGCCTGCGGAATGATCACATCCATCTCCACGCACATGCCCAGCACATCCGAAAAGAAGTCCACATGCATCAACGCCAAGGAAGATACCCCCTCACAATCCATTTGCTTCATGCTACATCGGTTTCCATCTATTTGCAAGGACGGATTTCATGCTATACTTGCGCTATGAAGACGGTTACCGTGCGCCGAATTCTCACGTACTTCGCAGCGCTATGCTATGCGCTGTTCTTGTTCGTCGATTTTTTTATGCCGCAGGCATCGGGGGTTTCTTCGGGCCTGAAGTACGCCGGCCTTCTCGCCTGCGTAACCATCGCCATCGTCGGCGAGGACGGCATCCTGCGCTCAGCCATGCTTTTGACGGCCGCATGCGACTATCTATTGCTCTTTACAAAAAGCTACGTGCCCGGCGTACTTGCGTTTGCGTGCGCGCAGGCCCTGCACGCGCACAGGCATGCTAAGCTTGCCGGCCTTTCCAGCGCGAAGACGGCGCTGCCCGCCTCAGGGGTTGCCGCCGCCGCATCGCTTGTGTATTACATTCTGACGAGAGACGCGCTTACCGCTGCCGCCGTCGCCTATGCCGTCATGCTTATTATGGCAGGTGCGCTTTCCATCGCGGCGCTAGTGCGCGGCAAATGCGTATGGCGCCTCGCGGCATTTGCGTCGGGCGGCATGGTGCTGTTCGTGTTGTGCGATGCGAGCGTCGCGGCGTTCAACCTGGGCGTGCAGGCCGCCGCGCCGCTGATGTGGCTTTTCTACCTGCCTTCGCAATACCTGCTGGCGTCGAGCGGCAGAAAGGCCCCCGACGAGGCGCAAACAGAAATGCCGCCCGGCTGGCATATGCGCAGCGGGCGGCCAAGCAGGCGATCCCGGCATCCGTAGAGCGGGCTTAGTTCTCGCCTATTCTTCTTCCGGTTCCTCAGGCAGTTCGGCGTTGTGCCAAACCTCCTGTACGTCGTCCAAATCCTCGAGCATCTCCAGCATTTTTTCCACCTGCTCAAGCGCCTCGCCCTCCGGGGCGACGGTGTTTTGCGGTACCATCTCGATTGCGGCGCTCGCAAATTCGTACTTGCCCTCGAGCGCCTCGCGCACGGCGGAGAAGTCGTTGGGGTCGGTGGTGATCTCAAAGATGTCGCCAAGAAGCTCCACGTCGTCCGCGCCCGCCTCGATCGCGTCCAGCATCACCTGATCTTCCTCAAGCCCCGCGCTCTCGATCACCAGCACGCCCTTGCGGTCGAACATGTAGGCGACGCAGCCGCTGGAGCCCAACGAGCCGCCGCACTTGTCAAACGCATGCCGCACCTCGGAAACCGTACGGTTGCGGTTGTCGCTGATGCAGCTGACGATCACCGCGACGCCCCCGACGCCGTAGCCTTCGTAATCGGTCTCTTCGTACGACACGCTGCCCAGTTCGCCGGCAGCCTTTTTGATAGAGCGGGCGATGTTGTCGTTGGGCATGTTGTTCGCCTTGGCCTTGGCCACCACATCGCGCAGCTTGCCGTTCTGGTTCGGGTCGCTTCCACCCTCGCGCACGGCGATCGCCAGCTCGCGGCCGATTTTCGTGAAGATCTTGCCACGTTGCGCGTCGGTCTTTTCTTTTTTATGCTTGATCGTGGACCATTTCGAGTGCCCGGACATGGTATCCCTCCAGATGTTGCGTTACACGTTAGTCTATCACATCCCCGCGCCGCGTGTCAAAACCGTGCCGCTCAGCAGCCGTAGTCCATCATGAAATATTGCCGCCCCGAATGCTCGCCGAGCACGGGGCAGATGTACACATACCCCGCCGGGCCTGAAGCCGTGGATGCCTCTTCCATCACTCCGTCGCCGTCCACGTCGATGAAGAACATGTCAAACGAGTTCCAACTTACCTCGTCCTCCCCCGGCTCCTGCTCCCACTCCTCCACCAACGCTCCGTTCACGGTCTTTCGAAACGCATACACATACATCTGTTCGCCGTCACCGTCATCGTATGCACGCCCCTCGTTAGCCTCGACATACAGGTATTCATAGCACACGACGGCACCCTTTCCGTCGATGTCCGCACTATACGTCATGCGCCCTTTGGCCTTAGAAAACTCCGTCGGCCTGGGCATCGCGTCGTGGCCCGCTTGTAGCGCTATTGCGAGCCCTCCCCTAAATTCGAGCGGCGGCACAAGGCGTGCCAGGATGAACAGGTCGTTGCCGCCTTCGCCGTACTCGAATTCTCCGATCGCCGCCGCGCCCTCGCGGCCATTGCGCGTATAGACCGTCACCCTATCGCCCTCGTCGATAACGGGCGTAGTAACGACAGGCGTTTCGGGGTTGCCGAAAAAATCCTCAGTCAAAGTCTTGCCGGTTGGCTCAAACGGCATGCGCCCTTTTTGCATCCACCCATGCGCGGTTACGCATCCCATCAACATCACCGCGTCCGGCCAGGCCTCGAACACGGCCATATCCCCGCGCACGGGCGGAGGGATGCCGTCATCTTCCTGCTCGCCTTCCGATTCGCCCTCCGGATCCACGGCAAGCGCCTGAACAGGCGTGGACGAGGCTGCCAAAGAGGCCCGGGCCGAGCTGGGCGCGGAGCTTCGCAGCGCTGCCGAAGACGGCGAAACGTTCGCCGTGCGCGCGTCGCCGCAGCCCGGCAGCAATAGCGCCAACGCGAGAACAAGGATGGGCCCTATGGTTTTCTTCATGCCGCTACTCCCGCACATATCGCGCGGCGCGGCGCGCGATGCATTCGGCGATGTGCACCGAATCGAGTGCGGAGAGGATATCGTTGGGCGAATGCTTCCCGCTTTGCGCATGCGCGCAAAATGCCTCCATCTGCTTAAGAAAGCCGTTGGTTTCAAACATCTCGCCTCGGCCGCCGGGCGCTTCCTCCTTGAGCGAATCGCCCTCGAACAGCCTTATATAGCCCGGCGTGTCGGAGCCGTTCCATATGGGCAGCGCCGATTCGAGCGTATAGTCGAGGCCGGAAATGAGCAGCCGCTCGTGCACCCGGCCGGACGCGACCACGAAGGAAAGCCGCGCCGTCGCGCCGGAAACAAAGACCGCATCCATGAAGATGTGCGCCACGCCCTCGCCGAGCGCGGGCAAATCCTGATACGAAAAATCCACGCGCGCATACGGAGAACCCGCCAGAAAAGAGACGAGATCCACGCCGTGTATGGCGGTTGCGTGAAAGTAGCTTTCGGTGCGCAGCACGCGGTACATCGAATAATCGATATGAACCGGCGGCCTCGCCGCCAATCTGCGCTCAAGCTCCAGCACGAGCGGCATGTGGCGGCGGTTGAACGCTACGGCGTTCACCACGCCGCTCTCCTTTGCCGCATCGGCGATGGGCATGCACTTTGCAAGCGTCTCGGCGGGCGGCTTTTCTACTAAAAAGGGAACGCCCACCCGCGCGACGTCGCACGCGATGGAGGGCGTAACGATATACGGCGTGGCGATCAGCACGCCGCCGGGCCTTTCTCTTTTCAGCATATCGGCGTAATCGGTATACGCCACCCCAAACCCGCCCTTTTCGCGGAAGGCCTCGGCCTTTGCGGCATCCACATCGCAGCAGCCCGCCAAAGCCGGGCCGCCGGGCCTGGCGGCCAACGCCTTCAGCGCGGGCAGATGGCAGCGCGTCGCGTGATCCCCACAGCCGATCACGCATAGTTTGATGCCCATGCACACCCTCCTTAAAAGAGCCCTCCATGCCGTTTTATGTTTTTAACGGCTTTCCCTGCGCGAGCAGCAAAAGCGCTTCGTCTGCCCGCTTTTTGCGTGTTTCCTCGCGCTTTGCCTGGGAAACCCACTGGCAGTATTCCCTCTTGCGGGAATAGCTCAGCGCGTCAAAATGCGCTTTCGCCGGCGCATCCTTCGCGAGCGCGTCGGCAAGCTCCAAAGGGGTGTCGACCGTCCGCTCTCGCTCGTCCCGCCGGATGCAGACGTTTAGGGCATCTCCCCTGCCCTTTTTAAGTTTTTCGCGGATGGACTTGAGCACGCCTATGCACGGCCCCGCCCCCATGTTCACGACGGAGCCCCTGTACGGCTCGCCGTCGAATGAGCACTCGACGGGGATGCGCCCCCCGCCGCCCAGCGCCTCGACGACGGAGGCGGGGACGAGCACGAACGCCCCCGCCCCTCTCTCGTCGGATTGCACGATCGCGGCACTAAACTCTACCCAGCCGCCGTTTTCTACCATCGCTTTGCAAGCCTCTCGTGCATGGCGCCAAGCGCCGCGTGCATGTCGCCGTAGATGCCGTACATGTCTTCGTACACGGCTTTATTGGCGAGGTTAGGCAGGGTTTCGGTCTCTTCGTTAAGCACGGAAAGCGCCTCGTCGATATCTTGAAACGCGCCTACGCCCACGCCGGCCACCAACGCCGCGCCATAAGCCCCTCCCTCGCCGCTGCCGGATACCGTGACGACCGGCAGGCCGTTTACATCCGCCAAAATACTGCGCCACAGCGGCGAGAGCGCGCCGCCGCCGGACACGATAATTTTATTGGGCTGGGTGGAGCCGGTCGCGCTGATTACATCGGCCACTTTTTTAAGGCTGTAGGTGACGCCCTCCATCACCGAGCGGGTCATGGTGGCGTGGGTATGATGCAGCCCCAGCCCCAGGAAACCCGCGCGAATCGTCGAATCGTAGTAGGGCGAGCGCTCGCCGCTGAGCCAGGGCAAGAAAAGCACGCCATCGGAACCGGGCGCCACGGCCTCGGCCTCGCGGCCGAGATAGTCGTAGATGTTCGTTCCCTGCGCGGCCGCCTTCGCCATTTCACTTTGGCACAGCGCATCGCGATACCAGCGGTACGCGCCGCCCGCCGAAAGCGTAACCCCCAGCGCCACCCACAGGCCCGGGGCATTGCCGCAGAAGATCTGCAAATCTCCGCCGCGGTTAAATCCGCACGCATACTGCCCCATCGCAACGTTGCCCGCCGTGCCGATTACGACGCCCAGCACGCCCGGGCGGATGATGCCGGTGCCGGTCGTCTGAATCACCGCGTCGCCGCCCCCGGCGGTGACGGGCAGCCCCTCGGGCAGGCCGGTAAGCGCCGCCGCCTCCTTCGAAACCGCGCCCACCACCGCGGTGGATTCGGTAAACGGCGCAAAGAGCTTGGCGTCCAGGCCGATTTTCGCGAGCAGCCCGTGCGCCCAGTCGCGCTTGGCAACATCGAAAAGCCCCGTGCCGCTGGCATCGGAAACCTCGGTGGCCAGCTGACCGCACAGCTTATAGCGCAGGTAATCCTTCGGGTTTACGATAATATCGGTCTTGGCGAAATTCTCGGGCTCCTCGTCGCGCATCCATAAAATTTTGCCGCCGGTGTAGCCGGTGAGCATGCGGTTGTTCGTCATGGACAGCAGTGCGTCGAGCCCACCGACCGCATCGGTCATAGCGTCGCACTGCGCCTGCGTGCGCTGATCGTTCCACAAAATGGCGGGCCTTACTACGTTTCGCGCCTTGTCGAGCGCCACCATGCCGTGCATCTGGCCGGAAAAGCCAACGCCGGCGATATCGGCCTTGTCAACGCCGCTCTTTTTCAGCAGCGCATTCGTCGCCTTGCAGCATGCCTGCCACCAATCCTCGGGGTTTTGTTCCGTCCAGCCGGGGCGCGGCGTGTACAGCGGGTATTCCTTCGTATCGGCGGCAAAAGGAAGCCCCTTTTCATCCACCAGAAGCGCCTTGAGCCCGGATGTCCCTACGTCGAGTCCCAACAGATATCGTGCCATAACAGTATCCTCCTACGAAAGCAAATGTTTTTAAAGCCCATTGCTCCGGCAACTACGTTGAGCGAAGTGCAACACATAAGGCCGCAAAAGATCCTCAAAGACGCCCGCCCGAGTTAATCAGGTTTGCCTAAAGTCTCTATCGACGGGCGCGTGAGAATGCCCACCCTCTTAAGCCGATACTCGTACGCCCACGAAGAGCCGGTGGTGCGCCACGCGTCCGGCCCAAACCATGTAAGCGCCTCATTTGCGTTGTGCAGCTGGCCAAACGCGTTGATCCTATTGCCAAACAGCGTAAGGCCGATCGTATGCTTGCCCGCCTTAACGCCCTTGAACTTGAACGAATACGGCGCAAACACGATGCTTCCCACGCGCTTCCCATCAAGGCTCACGCCCACGAGCGCGCCGCGGTAGTTAGGGGCGGTGATTCGCACATCGCCCTTGTGCGCAAGGTGAACGGGCAGCTTGTAGGTAATGTTCCCCGCGTAGAAGGGCAGGCCCTGCGACGTGATGTCCCCAAAACCCAGCTTGCGCACGGGGCGGATGATCGTCGCTCGGGCGCCTTCGATCTTAACGCCGAAATCCCCCAGCAGGTAGCACCACTCCACGTTGGTGCGGCGCCCGAACGGAATCGCAAGCTCAATGACGCTCTTGCCGGCGGGCAAGCGCGGCAGCGGCACGGTTTTGATGGATTCATCGGTAAAGAATCCATCCACCTGCGAAGGCACGTGCTCACCATTGACGAAGACCTTCACGCACTCGGCGTCCTCCAGCGCCAGCTTCGCGCCGGAAACCTTCACCTTGCTGCGCACGGTGAAGCGTGCATAAAACGTATGGGCAACCGGCTCGTCCGGCACGACCCACGGCTGCGCGAACGCGTCGCGCCGCTGCGGCCAGCCCAGCCACTCGCGGCAGCGATTGTCGGCTCTGAGAAGCTCGTCCGCCCCCTGCCACTCGCCGTCGTTAAGCTTATATTCGGCGATATCCAGCACCAGCACGTTCGGCTCATCAAGCACCACATCCACGCGGCTAAGATCCGGCAGCGGCTCGGCTTCGCCGCACACGGCAAAGGGCATAAGGCCCGTGGCGGGCTTCGCCTTGGCCGGGGAAAGCCTTACCAGCAGGCTGTCGTGCGCGTAGAAGCTGTGGTTGAGATATGTCCACCCACCCAAATGTTCGATGGCTTCCATGGGCGCAATCGCGCCGGAAACCGTGTCGTACAGCACAACATCCCACAGGCCGCGCAGTCTTAGCTCGATGTCCTCGCGCGGCAATACGTCGGGGTTGGCGGGCTTTTTGCCGTGGCACAAGAACAGCCATCTGTCCTCGCCATCTAAGCGCATCTGGTACAAAAGGCCGTCGGCCAGGCGGCCGCGATCGTCCCTGACCTCGATGTCGCGATAGGCTTTCACCGCGTCCAATACGCTCGCGCGGTCGTACGGTACGAGCCTGCCCTCCCGTTCAAGGGCCTTACCCGCTTCGTCAGGCTTCGCGTCGATGTACTTGGGCGCTTCGCCCAGCACAAGCAGTTCTCCGCCCTCCTGGGCAAATGCGCTTAAGCGGCTGAGCGTCGTGCCGCGTAGCGTTTCGCACCAGGGCACGATCACACAGTCGTAGCTCATCTCGCCCACGGCAAGCGGCTTGCCGCCCGAGGGGCACTGCGCTGGAAACAGCGATTCGGCGATGAAGTCAAAATCCACCTGCCCAAACAGCAGCCACTGCGTGAGCTCCGAAAAGCGCCTGTCCATCTCCTCGCGCGCAAGGGCGGTCTGCTCGTTGGGGCCGAACTTGAGCCAGTAGCTCTCCACCGGGTGCACCACCGCCACGCGCACCTTGGCCTTGCCGCGCGTAAGCGCGGTGTTTAGGCGCGCGAAGTGGTTCTCGATAAGGGGATATTCTTCGTACCACGGGCTTTGGTAGCCGATGGCCGCGGGATAATCGCGCTTGGCCTCGCCGGCCATGGAGGCCCATGTAAGGTGCGGAACCCTCACCGTAACGCCCAGCGCCGCCTGCCAATCGCCCTGCAGCTTGTGGCCGCGCAAGTCAAAATCCCAATTCGTTACGCCGTACAGCTCGCTAAGTACGCCCGGCCTGCCGTACTGGCGCGCGGCGGACTGGGCCTGCTTCGCGGTGGTGTACTCGCGCCAGTCGCACAGCATGTCGATGCCCGGCAGCTGGAACGCGCGGTAGGATCGCATCGCGTCGCCGATGGCGGCGGTCTGCGAGGCAAGGGTAGGCTCTTCCATCATGTGCCCGGTGAGCATGATGCCGTTTTCTTCGCACCATGCGCCACACTGATCGGCAAACGCCTGCGCAAACCGCTCGGCGATATGGTCGTGATAGCAGTAGCGCGCCAGCGAGGGCTCGCCGCCGGGCAGATCCCAAAACACCTCGGGCAGCGCGCTAAGGATGTCCGAGCCGTACGCCCTTTCAAACGTTTGGGCAAAGTCGCCTGTCCAGGGCAGCACGACGTCGGCCTTCTCCCCGGCAAAGGCGAGCTGCTTTTTGTGGGTGAACTGCGGCTCGTCGGTGAAGATTGCCGGGATCACGCCGCCGAAATCCTCGCCGACAACCTCTTTATAGCGATCGTGCGTCACCTTGATGAATTCGCGAACCGCCTCGGGGTTGAGCGTATCCAAATACGTCTGGTTATTATACCATGGGCTTTCCACGGCGGTCTCCAAATAGGCGTACCAATTGCCGCCCTCGGTCACGCGCTGATAGCCGGCCAAATAGCCGTCGTGATCGAGCTGGACGGCGTACTGCGCCAGCAGCGCGCCGTTTTCCGCCCGGCCGCCTACGCCGCGGCGCGCCGCCTTGGCCCCCGAACCGTACGGATGCGGCGTAAACAAAAGGTGCCGCGCGCGCAAGCGCTTGTCCTTGGTGACGATGCCGCCCGCCGCGCCGGAGGGCCAGCGGTCCTCGTCGTAGAGCCACGCGAGCATGTTCTCCTTGCGAGCCTTCTCCACGCAGGCCTTTACCCGCGCCATGAACTCGTCGCTCAAGTAATCGGTCGCCATGCCGGAGCGCGAATGCATGTGAAAGCCTCCAAGGCCCATGCGCTTCATTTGATCGATCTCGCGCAGCAAAAGGTCGTCGGTCAGCTTGCAGTTCCATGCCCAGAACGGCGTCGCGCGATATTCGGCGGTTGGTTTTTCAAAAAGGCCTCTTTCCAGGGCAGGCTCTGTTTTTTTAGGATACAGCACGGTGACCCTCCTCTCCTATCGGGGCAGCGCCTAAACACTAACATTTTATACGATGCTATTTTGCGTTCTCCTTCATTCTAGTCTGAGCAAATTTACCCGGATACATTCTATTCTACCGATGACCATAACCATATCGCCTCAAGGTTAAAACGCCGTTTGGGCTCCGCGCAATCTTTTCTCTCAACCCAATGCCGTGGGCGTATCACGCCTGCCGGTGAAGCGGCGCAAGCCCTTCTTCCAAGTTCGCCTTGAGCCAGGCGATGACGTCCGGATCCGAAAACGGAACCCCTTCCAAAACCTCGCGCAGCACGCGGGTGTCAAGCTCGTACTCGCCCGCCCCCGTATGGTAGGTAAACACAAAATCCACGTGCTGGTTGGGCACGATTAAAGACAGTGCCGTGCCCGCGATATCCCCCAGCGGCGGCCTGTCGATGTGCGCAAGCCCGAACGAGGCGGAGACTTCCGTCCCTTCGCCCAGCTTGGAGCGAATCGCGAACGTCCCCCCGGTCATATCGCATAATTGGCTTACGAACGGCAGCCCGAAGCCTACCTTGCGGGTGGTGCGGGTGGTGGTGAAAGGGTCGGTCACGCGGGCCAAAAAGTCTTCCGCCATGCCGCACCCGTCGTCTCTAATGGATAGGGAAAGAAGCTCCTCTTGTTCTGCAATGTCGATCTGAATCAGCTTCGCCCCCGCGGTCAGCGAATTCTGCGTAAGATCCAGCACGTTCAGCGAAAGCTCAAGCACGATAACCCTCCAAACGGAAGACGGATCTTCTCCTACAAAATAAAGGTTTTCCATCAACACGGCGTCAAGCCGGATGTACCCCCTCAAGCAGCTTGCGAAACACGGCGCGGGCGCTCATGCTGCTCAGGCCGTCGATGAAGCTCTCGCGCTCGAGCATATCCTCGAGCCTGTGCGCGTCCGACGAGCGCAGAGTTCTCCACCCTTCCACAATCGAATCGTCCGGAGGCGGGGCCGTGACGGCCACCTCCAGCGCAGCGAACGGCACGCCGGGCGGCAAAAAGCCCAGGTTGTTGAGCAGCGAATTGGCGCTTCGGTTGATATGGGCAGGCACGCAGATGCCGCCAAAGCTCTTGCACAGCGACGCAAGCTCGTCGATGCTCAGATCCAGCGCGGAAATGAGCAAGAGAGGCTCGGCGCCTACGGGCTCGTCCTCTTCGTTAAGATAATACTGCTCGCCGAAATATGTAGGGCGGTTGGGGATCGGCGGCAGATGCCGGTAGATTTCGGCGGAAAACGCCATGCAATTTTCAAGTTCGGCAAAGTAGCACAGCACGTGCACTTCTTCGGCCGTGGTGGCCTCGATGCCCGGTACGACGTTCAGCCCGTTGCGACGCGCAATTTCAAAAATCGGCGGCAGGTTGCCGGCGGTGTTGTGATCCGTAACCGCGATCACATCGAGCTCCTTGAGCATGGCCATGTTCACGATGTTGTTCGGCGTCATCAGGTCGTCGCCGCAGGGGCTCAGGCAAGTGTGCATATGCAGGTCGACGGCGGCTCTCATTCGCGCATCGGGGCCGCGATGCCCTGGGCATACAAAAGACCGCTCACTTCATAGGCGGTCTTTGGCGTGGCCAAAATACAAATATTCTCCTCGCTCGCCTTTTCGAGGATCGCATCCGGCACGGCGACGCCCTCCGGCACGATCATGCAGGAAAACTCCAACAAGGTGGCGACGGCAACGGCGTTCATATGCGTCATCACAGTAATCCAAGCGGTGCCCGCCGCCCCGTGCGACATCACCCACGACAGCAAATCGCAGGCGTAGCCGTACTTCACCTGGCCATCCATCGAAACGTGCGGGTTTATAGGCGTTGCGCCGATCAGATCGGCGGCTTCCCTAACTGTCATACGGTTCACTCCTTTTGATATCGCGCTAAATATCCTGCGCCTGGTTGTAGATTTCGATCATCTGGCGCGCCATGTCGCGCACCTTGTCTTTGAGCTTGTAAAGGCAGCTGATCTCCTTCGCCTCGCCGCGCACGACATCCTCGGCCAGCGCATAGCAGGTAGGCGAACCGCAGCTGCCGCAATCGAGCATTGGAAGGTCTTTGTAGATCTTTTCGATGCTCTCGCGCTTTCGAAGGGCTTCGACGATATTCTTATCCAGCTGCATCACGGGCTTTGGCAAAAGCTTTTTATCCATCTTCATCTCTTGGATGGTAAGCTCGCCGCCAAGCGGCATATTCTCCCGCTCGCCGCCTAATTTATCCTTGATGGATTTGACGCGGTTGCGGGATACATAGTTGTTTTCGAACGTAAGCGGCCCGCCGTGGCAGCCCGCGGTGCACGCGAGCCCTTCGAAGAACACCAGCTCGTCGAGCTTGTCGTTCTCCAACTGCTCGAGCACCTGAATCACGTTGTGGATGCCGTCCACCGACATCGCGTTTTCGATGCCAACCGCCAGCGCCTCTCCCCCCGGCGCGGCCCAGCCGATGCCGAACCGCCCGGATTCGCGCAGCTTCTTAGGGTCGTAGGGCTTGCCAAGCTGTTCGATGAGCGCGCCGTAGATTTCAATGATGGATACGGCGCCGTCCACCGGGGATTTTTCCATGCCCAGCGGAGAGCGGATCGCCGTCATCTTGGCGGGGCAAGGCGTGATAAAGAACACGCCCACGTCCTCCGGGGCGCAGTGCTCCCTTTCCATCACGCGCTTGCGGGCGATCTTCGCAGCCGCGTCCATGGGGGTGATGAAGTCGACCACATTCTCGAGCAACGCGGGAAAACGCACCTGGATCATCCGAAGGATCGCAGGGCACGCGGATGAAATGGCGGGGCGCTTGCCTGCGCCATTGCTCACGTGTTCGCGTATGGCGGCGGAAATATACTCCGCGCCCCGCGCAACCTCGACGACGTCGTCAAAGCCCACGGCAATCAGCGCGCACAAAAGCTGATCCACGCTTTCGAAATCTTTAAACTGTCCATAAAGCGTAGGCGCGGGCAGCGCCACCTTATATTTGAAAATATCGATCGCCCCGATAGGATCGGTCACGGCAACTTTGGCATGGTGCGGGCACGCCCGGATGCACTCCCCGCAATCGATGCACTTCTCCGCTATGATCGACGCCTTGCCGTCCCTGACGCGAATCGCCTCGGTCGGGCAGCGCTTAAGGCAGCTGGTGCAGCCCTTGCACTTATCGCGGTCGAGCGTGACGGAATGGTAGTAGTTCGCATCCATAGGAGTCCTCCTATTCGATGAAAAAGCGCATTTTTATCTCTGTACCCACGCCGACTCTGGATGTGATGGAAAAGCCGTCGGCGTTGCGCTTCATATTGGGCAGGCCCATACCCGCCCCAAAACCCATATCGCGCACGGAATCCGGGGCGGTGGAATACCCCTCCCGCATCGCCAGGTCGATATCCGGTATGCCCGGGCCTATGTCGCTGGCGATAAGCTCGATGACCTTGGGCGAAACCTCGAGGGTCAGCTCTCCACCGTCTGAATGAATGACGAGATTAAGCTCCACCTCGTAGGCGGCGATGGCCACGCGCCGAACAATGCCCGGGTCGATCCCCAGTTGCTTAAGCGTATTCTTAAACGCTGCGCTTCCCTCGCCCGCGGTGGCAAAATCGCCCTTGACGACGGGCACGCTCGTATGCAAAAGCGGGTCGCTCATAGCTTGTCCCTCATGCTTCCGCCGCGCAAGCCGCGCTCATACAGCACGCCGCAAGCGGTAAACAGCGTCATATCGGTGGACAAAATGGCGATGCCCCTTTCCACCGCCATTTCCAGGATGCTGTCGTCGGGTACCTTCCCCCTTACGAACACCACGCAGATAATATCGAGCATCTCGGCCGTGCGCACGACGTGCGCGTTGGTCATGCCGGTTAGGAGCACCGCCCTGTCTTTCACAAACGCGAGCACATCGCTCATGAGGTCGGAACCGCAGGCGGAGTGCAGGTCTTCATCTAAAAGCTCTTCGCAGCACAACACCTGTGCAAAAAGCGCACCGCCAACTTCGCGGATAGTCACGCAATTCCCCCTTCGGATATCAAGCTGCGAGCGCGGAAACGGAGCGCAGCAGCTGCCCGTATCGGACCAATGAATCAATGTAAGTATACTTGATCTGCGATGAAATTTCCATAGCGCCGTATTGGGATTGAGCGGATATCGCCGAAAGCCCGCTGCTCATGGATCCCATCAGCTCTTGGAGGCCCGATATCGCCGATGCGCCGTCCTCCACCGACGCGCCGTCGGCGATGGCCGCTCGCTGTTTCTCCAGGGTGGCAGCAAGGGACGTAAGCTCCTCGCGCGCAAGCTCGGGCCCGACTAAGCCGGTGTCGATCCTCGCCGCGATATCCTCGAGCGAACCGAGCGCGGCTTTCCAGCCGGCGAGGCCGTCGCGCACGGCGGCAACCCGGGCGGCCGGCGCGGTAATTCTCAGCGTCACGCCGCCGATATCCGCATAAAGATCGAGCACATAGCTCTCCACGCCCTGGCGGTTGAGCAGTTGGTCGCGCACGTCGTCGGCCTGCGCGCGCGCAAGGTATGCGCTGGCGAGCACGCGCGTGCGATCCGTATCGTGGAAAAGATAGCCCGCCGCGCCGCGCTGGCGAAACCTTTCGGCCTCGGCCTCGGCATTGGCTTCGTTGGCGAACGCGCCCAGCTGTATCGCATAAAACGGCATCGCCTCAAAGGCGATTTCCTCGCTTTGCTCCGTCGTGGGCGTAGGCGCGGGCGTGGGTGCGGGCGTCGCAGCGTCTTGGGTAGCCGTTCCCGCGGGAGGAACGGATGGCTCTCCACCCCCGCCGCCCATGTTGGGCAAGATAAATCTATCGGCAATCCACGTGCCCAGCCCTCCCGCCACCGCAAAGTAGAGAATTGCCGCAACCACGATCGCGGCGGCGGTACCGCGCATCACCCTTCGCTTTGTGCTTGTGCGCTTGCGCGTATAAATTCTACGTCTCGCCATACCAAGGCCTCCTTCGTGTACAACCCTTTGCACTAGCGTATGCAATCGGATATGGCGCTATGTATTGAAAGCCGACCGGTTCGTGATATACTGGCTAAAAGGAGGGCTTTTCATGCCGGACTATCATCTGTATACCATCCCCATCTGGGATGCCTATAAAAGAGAGAGCGAGTGCGCGCTGTGCGAGCTTCACCGCTCTTTGGAAGCGCAATATCTCGATGCCGCGCTCGGCGGAGGTATGATGGAGAGCGACATCCGCCTGGAGACGAACCGTCAGGGCTTTTGTCCGAAACACCTGTCGGATTTATACGGAATGCAGCAGGTGCTGCCCCTGGCGCTCACGCTGCATACGCATTTTCAGGATGTGCTAAAGGATGCCCAGGAAGGCCTTGACGCGCTGGAGGCCGCCATCGCGCAGGAGGCGGGCCTTGCGCCGGTGAAAAAAGCGGTTCGGTACGTTGCGCGCGGCGGAGACGTCGGCCAGGCGGCCGATGCGCTCGCGCAAACGGCGCAGAGCCGCGCGCAAGGCTGCCATATTTGCGGAAAAATCCAAAACAACATCGTAAGGTACGTCGATGCGCTGCTGCACATGTGGCAGGACGACCGCGAATTTCGCGCTGCGTTTGACGCTTCCAAGGGCGCGTGTATGCTGCACCTTCCGCTGCTGCTAAGCGAGGCGGCGCGCAAGCTGGCGGGAGAAAAGCGCAGGGAATTTCTCTCTTCGCTGGCAAAGATGCAGCGCGATAACCTTGAGCGCATCGAAAAGGAGCTTGAATGGTTCACGCTGAAATTCGACTACCGCAATACCGACAAGCCCTGGGGCAACAGCAAGGACGCGGTGCCGCGGGCCATGCTCAAGCTGCGCGGGCCGGACGCGGAGGGCGGCAAGCCGTAGTGCGCGTTTGTGAATAAACTAAATGCCGCCGGCGCATATGCGTCGGCAGCATTTTCATATTCTCAGGCCATGCCCTTGGAAAGACCGATCAATGGGCATTAGTAATTTTAAGCATATCACACGAAAAAACATAAGTCTATTCTTTTCCGACGGACCATGCTATCCTTTGCATGCAAAAAATAAAGGAGGGCGAGAGGATTATGCCTGAAAAGAATACACGGCTGGAACAAATCAAAGAGAAAATCGACGCTAGATTGCACGAAATCATCGATCCCTTCGAAAAGAGATGCTCCTTTGTACACTTATATGGCGTATCCATTCTTTCCGGCATGGTAGCTGCGCGAAGGCGCGAAAATGTCGAACTGGCAACCATGGCGGGTATGCTGCACGACTTTTATCTTTATTGCCTTGCGAACGACCCGAGCCGCACTTTTGCCGACCACGGCAGGCTTGGCGCGGCGTTCGCGAGGGCATTCCTCGAGGAGCTGGCGCTTACAACCGAAGAGGAGAACTATGCCCTGTGCACGGCCATCGCCAATCACAGCGAAAAGGCCCGGATCGACGATCCTCTGTCGGAGGTTCTGAAAGATGGCGAGGTATTGCAAAAATATTTCTATGATGTTCAGTTCGAGCCGCATCCGGCATATTTGGAAAGATTGGCGCGCTTGAAGCGGGAGTTCGATCTGGCATAGACCTCCAACTTTCACGCAGAAGATGCTTAAAAATTGGAGGTCGCCGCCGTAAAATGCGATCCCCTGAAACGACCCATACGGACGTTCCATTCAATATGTCGCATCAGTAGAGCTTTTTCAAAATGAGCGCGGCAACGGCATACACCGCTATCCCAACGAATAACGCGCCCAATAGCAATTCGGCCAGCAAGGTGTACTCCATAAACATCAACGTTACGGAACCCGCATACGCGAGCGCCGCCATGGCGATCAGGGTGATGACCGCCGCCTGCTTGCGGATGAACAGGCCGCGCTCGTCTTTCATGCGAATTTCCGCCTTGCGCAGTCTTTCCTCGCTCGCCAGGGTATACGCCGTTTTTCCCGCAGCCGCAAGGCCCGCGGCACACAGCCCCACGCCGATGCCGGCGATGACCCCTGTTCGGTGAGACGCGCCGGGTTCAAGGGCCGAGGATAAGATGATAAAAAACGTAACGGCGCCAACGACCACCAGGCCGAGGCATACGATCAGTTTCATGCGATAACGCGCGCGAATGGTCATGCGTTTTCCTCCTCGTCGATGAACACATCTTCAATGGTCACTTCAAAATGCTTGGCGATGCGGAAGGCCAGTTGCAAAGATGCGTTGTACCTTCCATTTTCCAAAGAGATAATGGTCTGCCGCGATACGGTTAAAGCATCGGCAAGTTCGCTTTGGGTCATCCCCCGCGCCTTGCGCAGCTCCTGAATGCGATTTTTCATTCCGTCTCATCCTATCCCGTTAGATCGCCAAATAGTAAAGCGCGCTTTACTAAAAGTATAGCGCGCTTTACGTGTAATGTCAAGCGTGTTTTACAAAAAAGTCATGCCGGCTCGGGCTGCTCCTCTGCGCGCGTCAGGTTCTTCATCCACCTGAAGCGGTTCACCTTTACCACGGCCACGAAGCATTTGAGAATCTGGTCGCTCTTGAGGCACAGAAACACGACCCACGGCGGGGCGGCAAATACCGTCAGCGCAAGGTAGGCCGAGGGAATCACCACCAGCCACACGAAGATCAGGTCGTTGACGAGTACAAAATGCGTGGCGCCTCCCGCGCGTACGATCTGCAAAGACGACATTTGATACGAAGTTCCCACCAAAGTGAAGCACAGAACGAGCAAAAACTGCGAGGCATAGGCGATCGTATCCGACGCAAGGCCGCTGTAGAACCTCAGCACCAAATCCCTGAGGATGAACATGATAATGCCGGATACGATGCCCACCGAAATGTACACAAGCTGTAGCGTCTTGGTATAGCTCCTCGCCAAATCGAACTCGTTTCTACCGATGGTTTGCCCCACCAGCAGCGAGCCCGCGCTCGCGGTTCCGTACACCATCACGCCGAAGATCTGCTGCAGGTTGGCCGCGATGGAGCTCGCCGCCACAATCGATTCGCTCATTCGCCCAAGAATGGCCGCCTGCGCTGCGCCGCCAAAGCCCCAGAGAATATCCCCCAGTATAATCGGCGCGCCATAGCGGAAAAAGTCTTTTAAAAGCGCGTTGCTGTGCAGCAGCATGTCGCGAAGGCGAATTTTGAGCTTCTGATCGATAGAAAATACGTAGATGAGCACCAGCACACACTCGGCAACGCGCGAAACGAGCGTGGCGACCGCCGCGCCCCTGACCCCCATCGCCGGGAAGCCCAGCTTGCCGAAGATCAGCACATAGTTAAGCCCCACGTTAAACACTAACGCCGTGATGGAGACGTACAGCCCCACCTTTACCGTACCCGCGCAGCGCATGCTGGCCAGCAGCACGTTTGTGACGCAAAACAGCAAAAACGACCAGGACACGATCTTAACGTAGGCGACTCCTTCGCCGATGGCGCTCTCGTGCTGCGTCAGCAGCCCGAGCACGGACTCGCCCGCAAAATACATGAGGCAAAACATTCCGACGCCCACTACCACGGCTACTTTCATCGCGATAGCCACGATGGTTTTGACGGATTTGACATCGCCCTTGCCATAGTATTGCGCGGCAAGCACGATCAGCGCCCCGCCAAGCCCCATCACCAGCATGTGCAGAATGTTCTGAATTTGGTTTACAAAAAAGACACCGTTGACGGCGCTTTCCCCCAGCGAAGCCACCATTAGGTTGTCGGCCAGGCCGACGCCGAAGGAGATGATGTTTTGCGCCGCAAGGGGCAAGGCAATCAGCGCAAGCCGCTTGTAAAACTCCTTGTCCCGCACCAGCCAGGGCATCCGAACCGCCGTCATCCCAATCACTTCCCGCACATTACTATAAAGATCCGCGCGCATGAGCGCACGGGTTGCATTATACACCAAGCAGCATGAAAAACCAATCAAAACAGCATCCGTGCAAGGCGGATGCTGCCAGCGCGATGGGAAAATTTGCGTGGGGCTCTGCCCATGCCCCGCCAGGGATTCGATGCCCTAGGCCCCAACCGGAAATGCCCGTACGCGGGCATTTCCCAATTGTTTTGCCCAGCTTTTCGCGCAAGTGCGGATGTAACCATGGCAGCTTTGCCGTGCGGCCTTGTTTACCACATGTTCACGATCGCATAGTAGACCGGGACCGTAAGAAAGATGAGCCAACCCGGATGCCAAAGGTCGCAATAAAAGCCCAGGAACAGATAGATAATCGACGCGACGATCGGATAGGGAAACGCGTTCAGTGCGTGGCGCACCCGTTTGCGGTAGGCATGCGCCTCGTCGACCGGGGGCTCCGGCGGCGGCGCAAAGCAAGGCTCTTCAGTCTGCGCCGCATTGTCTTGGGCGAAGCGCTCGTTTTCGATTGCCTCGTCGTCCATCTGCAAAAGCTCATCGAGCGATACCTGATAAAGCTTCGCAAGGCTCATTAAATTGCCCATATCGGGCGCGGATTCGGCCCGCTCCCACTTGGATACGGCCTGGCGGCTGATGCCCAACTGTTCGGCGAGATCTTCCTGCGAAAGCCCCTTTTGTTTTCTAAGAGCTACAAGGCGGTTTGCAATTTCGATGTTCATGGTTCTACCCCTTCCACCGCATACGGCGTCTGTCTCGCCGCCATGATAGCCCGTTGCGCATAGGTTGCGCTACCCACTTCGCTTTTCATAGCCGCAACCTATGGTTGCAACCACCGGAAAAACACCCTTTAAAGGGCACTTTCGAGCTCGTATGTTATGGTGTGCCTTCTGCAAGCTTCTCGCCAAGCTCGCGCGCTTTTTGCATGGCCTGTTCATCTTCAGAAGCGGGAATCTCATTGGTATGCAGCGAGAATGCCTCGCCTACGCACTGGGCATTCACAAACCGGAAAAGCGTGCGCGCGGTACCTTCGGCCTTGGCGGGCGAGCCGTCCCCTCCCCCCGCCAGAAGCAGCGCGCCGCGCTTCACGCCGCCCGGCGCAGGCTCTTTGCGAAAAAACCGAGCCGCCCAATAGGTTTGCAGGCGGCTTGCCAGGCCAAGCAGCGGGCCGGTCAATTCCGAAAAGTAAATCGGCGAGGCGATGACGACGTTATCGCACCGGCCAAGATACGCATAAATGTCCTGCATGCCGTCCTGGATGGCGCAGCCCGGATGCTCCCAGCAAAACCGGCAATCGATGCACGGACTGATGCCGCAGTCGTACGCCGACACAAACTTGACTTCGCCGGGCAATTTTTCGGACACGGCGGCCCATAGCGCCGCCGTGTCGCCGTCTTTGTGTGGTGAGCCGAACAACACCAGCGTCTTCATCCCTGAAAGTTGGGCAAAAACGCGCCGGCCTCCTTGAGCAACTTTTGCAGTTGCCTGATTTCGACGCCGCGGGTATCGCCGCCGTGTCGGGCGGCAAGGACAGCCGCGATGCCCGCCGCCTGCCCGGTGATGTAGCAACCGGGCATCACGCGAATGGAGCTTTGCATCGCGCGGTCGGCGCTGACAGTCTTGCCCGCCACCAGCAGGTTTTTAACGCCCTTGGGCAACAAAACGCGGTAGGGTATGCCATAGTTTTCGCCCACCTTATAGCGATAGGTGGTGATGCCCTTGTGGTAGCTTTCGTATTCTTCGTTGCTGTCGTCGCTGGCGTGGATATCCACAGGGTAGTTGTAGCGCCCGATTTCGTCGTCGAAAACGGATTGCTTAAGGAAATCTTCCAGCACCAGCACATAATCCCCCACGATGCGCCTGGATTCGCGGATGCCCAGCGCAAAGCCGGTGGCCACCAATTCCATTTGCTCAAATCCGTGAAGGTATTCTTTGTAGTAGCGCTCGTACTCGGTCACCAGCTTGCGGCCGTATACCACGGCCTTGGTCATGGAGGCTTCGTTGAGCGGATCGACGCCGAACGTATGCCCTATGTTGCCACCGCCCAGCGTGTCGCTGATCTTCCACATGCCCGGCAAGTGTTTATCCAGCATAGCAAACACGCCGTCCCCAAACGCCTCTTCGATGCGGCGATTCTGCGGCAGGGGCTCCACGCGCTTCCAGTCTATGCCCGTATAAAGCGAGCACAGCGTTCCCGCCATCAAATTGCCGTTGTCGTCGCCCTTTTCATAGGGCGCGCCCGCCCAATAGGCCAAGTCCGCGTCGCCCGTACCGTCGATATACACCTTGGCGCGCGCGGCGAACAGGCCGCTCTTGGCGTTGAAGATCACGTGAGCGATGCTGTTTCCATCCATTTCAAGGCCGATGGCCTGCGCGTGAAGAAGGTAGCGCGTGCCGGATTCCGCAAGCAGCTCGTCGTACGCGCGCTTGAGCGCCTCCACGCGAATGCTGAAGCCGTACGGGGCCTCGTCGTCCGTCTTGCCGCCCAGCGCGACAATCCTGTCGGCGATCTCCCTGCCGAAGCCGTCGGCGCAGAAGCACTTGCTATCCCCAAACGGCATAAACGCGGGCACGAGCGCCGCGGCCCCCAGGCCGCCGAAGCAGTTGCCCGCCTCCACCAGCAGCACGTCCGCGCCCTGCCGCGCGGCCATCGCAGCCGCCGCACAGCCCGACGGCCCGCCGCCGATCACCAGAACGTCGACATCATAGCGAAGCTCCGCCTCGCGCTGAAAAGCGATGGTCTTCATATACATTCCTCCTAACTTATCCAAGATGCCCCTAAATACGGAAAAGGACGGTTGGCACTATGCCTAGGTATCCGCTGATGAAAACGCACGTAAGGCCCCGGGCGACCCAAGGGCGTCATGCCCTTGGGAATTCCCATTCCGAAGATGCCTGCGCATAGAGTTTCTCGGTGAAAGTTCTTGCGCAGCTTCTTTCAAGAAGCTGGTCGCCGGAGGCTTTCGTCGTTCTTTTCGTTTTATTCAGCGCTTCCCTTAGCTAAGCTTCGCACGCGACAACGGGCTGATCCCTATAGGTGGCGATCACCCTGCCCGCCTTGTCGGCGGCGAAGAGCATCGCCCGCCCGGCGGGAATTTCGGTGCGGTAGACGACGCCGGTCGCAACATCCCCAAGGGCGACAACGCAATCCTGTGCCCGTTCCGAAACCAACACCCATACGCTCCCGGATTCCATTTCGAGCTTTTTCACCAGCAGGCCCACCTTGCGGCCTTCCACCCATTCGAAGGGTATATTTACACCCGCGGCCTTCAGCGCCCGTTGGTAGACGGCGGCGGTCGCGTCGTCCTGCGTTGCCAGCTCGATAGGCAGCGGCGAAAGCAGCACCTTGCCATTGCCTACGCAAAGCTCGGTAAGCTCGTCGCGCGCGGCGCCGCAGATGCGCTCGACATCCACCCATTCAAAGGCGTTGCCGCCGAACGATACGCGGCAGGATGCTCCGTCGATAAACAACTCCTCTTCCCTGGCGATCGGCGCGAGATAGGTATCCATACCCAACGCCTTGGAGCGTTCGGGCACGCGCGCAAAGTACGCGTCGTAGCTGAATGGGCCGGTCAGCAAAAGCGTCGCGCCCTTGCTCACGCGATCCATCAGCGTATCCCAGGCCTGGCACGACAGCGAGCGAGCGCAGGGCATGAGGATGAGCCCTTCTTCCGGCAGCCTGCCAAGGTGATACTCGCCGTACGCCTGCACGGGAACGCCAAGGTCGTACCCCAGCACGCGAATGGCCCGCTTGCTGGCCGCGAGCGCGCCGTCGCGCACCGAAAAGTTGTTGGCGTAGGGGAATACGATGGAAACCTCGGGAAGCTTGCGCCCGCGGAACAGATGCCCGGCCTTGCGCATGAACGCGCCGAAATCGTACGACACGTCGGCCTCAAGCTTGTGCGAACCGTCCGCCATGATCGCGCCGATATTGATTTCGTTGAACGAATCCATATGCACGTTGATGTTCCACAGCCAGTGCACCGCGCCGGCATTGTCCGCGGCAAAGGCCAGAGCGTACTTGCGCTCGAGGATGTTGCGCAGCTCGTCCTGCGTGCGGCGTGCGTCGCTCGTGGCGGTCTGCACGTACATGATGCCGGTTTCCTGAATAAGGCAGGGCTTGTCGCGATCCTTGGAAAACACGCCGTCCCAGTATAGGTCGTCGTTGAGCCACCATGAATGGCAGGTTGTATAATCCACGGCCTCCTGGTAAAACAGCGGAGACGGGCGATAGGCGTTAAGGCCCTCGTCCTGACCTACGGTGACGGGCGCCGCCGAGCCCGCATCCCTAATCGCCCCAACGAGCGCCGATGCCCAGCGGTTGTGGATGGATTGCTGAAACAGCAGGTAATCGTGCACCCGCATCGCCTTTTGCGGGGTGGTGTGGGTGACGGCTGTGATAAAGTCATCCGCCTCGGGCAGCGAAGCCTCGGCAAACGAGGGCAGCTGGGCGGGCGTCATATGCCAGCGCTCCTGCAGGGCTTCGATCGAACCATGCCGCTTGGCAAGCCACTCGCGCCACGCGTTCTGCTCATACTTATCTCCGCTGACGGCAGGCCCCCAGTTGGTGTGCAGCGTCATCAGCGACGGCTCGTTGATCAGATCCCAAGAAACCCCCTTGCTCGCGGCATGGCGGCTGACAAACGCGCTGATATAGCGCTTTTGCGCCTCGATGCTGCGCGGATCAAGGTAGGGGTTTATGCCTTCCCACGGCTCGGGCGTGAAGGAGAAGAAGTTGAACACCACCGGGATGTCGTGCTTCTTCGCGGTCATCACAAATGCGTCGACCGCCCGCAGGTGATCCTCCCTTACCAGCCCATCCACAAACGCCGCGTTGCGGTGCCCCGTCCAGATGCCGGTGCGGATCATATTGATGCCCGCGCGCGCCATCTCGGCCATGTCGCTATCCCAAATATGGGGATTGGGCAGGTCGAGGAACTTTCGGTGAATATCACTTTGCATATACGTCATGCCGACGATGGGCTGGGGCTTATCGCCCTTCATAAAATAATCCCTATCGCACGTAAGCTCATCGCCACCCTCAAGCAGCGCGTGGTCGTAGCCCCAGAACCCGTTGCTAAGAATCCTTTTCGGCTCGCCGTCGATCGATATCGTCGTCGTCAAGTCGTAAAGCCCCGATCCGATGCAAACATCCGTGGGAATGACGCGATACTGTTGCGCGCAGCCCGCCTCCGGCACAAATTCGCCCGCCCAGAGAGCTTCCCCATCTTTTGCGATGGAGATTTCCATCCTAGCACCGCGCTTCGCGCCCGCGAGCCTTTGCCATCGAAGGTTCAGCGCAGGCTGCTCCCCTGGAAAGTAACTGGCGTAATTGGGCTGAAGCCCCGCCTCGACCGCGCCGTGCGACGCGTACTCCGCCAAATCGCACAATACGCCGGCACCGCCGTTTTGCCAAAAGGTTTGCGTGAGCTCCTGGTTCACAAACGTCCAGCGCCCGCCTGCGTATTCGCCCTTCACGTTTTCGATCAACACGGCGGGCGCGGCCGTCGGACGGCCACCCTCTCCATAGCCGGACAGCAGCGGCAGCAGCATTCCGTCGATCGGCCCGGCGCTGCCGTGATCGCTTGGCACATCTTTATATCTGGTAAATCGCACCAACAGCCCCAGCGTGTCCGCAAGGGAAAAGCAGCTTTCCTTTCCGGCGAGCAGCGGCAGGCGCTCGTTCGCGCTGAGCGAGCTTAGGCGCTCCGCCTTCATCGTAAGCGCATGGTGGATGTTGAGGCGCTGATGATAGCCGTTCTGCGCGCGCTCAGCGATTCCATCCGCACGCACGGGTACGGAAAACGGGGTTTTGCCGCCTGCGCATACCAGCCCCGCGCCCCGGTGGAGGGCCAATACGAGCTCCTCGAACGCGTCTTTGGGGAAGTACGCGCCGTGAAGGTTTACAAAAGCATCGTATGAGGCCGCGCTACCCGCCTGGGAAAACGGCAGCACGTCGCCGTGCCGTGCGAGTTCCGCAAGCGCCTGCACGCCGGGCCGTACGCCGTCAAACGGGGCCTTGGCATCGTATAAAAAGGCTATTGCCATGGCACATTCTCCTTTACCACGTCTGCGTGATGATGCGAATTTGTTCGGGCGAAATTGCGTCGCCCGTTTCCGGGTTTTTCAACCCAAAGCTCCCGCCTAAGTAGTTCCACACGGCTCTGCCGATGCGGTAGCCGTTGAGGATGTGTGTAAAATCCTCCATCCACCGAAGCATGCCTTCGCGCGGCGCGGCGTCGATTACCCCATATTCGCCGCAATATACGGCGCGGCCCGTGCGGTTTTGAAAATCCCGCGCGTTGTTAAGGTCGCGCTCGAGCGTGGCGCGGTCGCAGCGCATATCGCGGTACAGGGCCAGCCCCTGCGCATAGCCGGAGTGTCGCTTGAGAAACGCTTCCAGGCCGTCAAACTCACCTGGGTAGTCGACCCGGCGGCCGTAATCGACGTTCAGCGCGTTCCAAGGCGCAAACTGGTGGGTAAACAGAATCGGCTCGTAATAATGAAAATTATAGGTAACATAATCGTCGTCCATCGGCGAAAGTTCGCCCAGCATGTGCACGCTGTTATAATTTGCCCCTCCGTAGATCACATCGCGCGCGGGCGATATCTTTCTAATCTCGCGCACGGTTTTTTGCGCCAGATCGACCCAAGGCGCGTGGTACTCGGGTTCGGCCACCTCGTTGAGCAGATCGAACGCGAGCGCATCCCCCTCGGCGCGGTAGCGCTCGGCCAACTTTGCCCACAGCGCGGTAAACACATCGCATAGCGTGGAGGTTTCAAACAGGCGGTTGCGCCCCTTGTCTCCAAAGCGGTATCCGGGAGCCCAGTGCAGATCCATAAGCAGGGCAAGGCCCGCGTCCTTACACCACAGGAGCACGTCGTCCAAAAAAGCAAGCCCCTCGGGCTTAAACGCATATAGATCGGAATCGTCCAACAATACCGGGTAATCAAACGGCAGGCGGATGTGATCAAAACCCCAATCCTTAACGCGCATCACGTCGTCCTTGCCGATCATGCTGCGAAAGAGATCGTAATCCAGCCGCCTGTACTGGGAAATCCAACAACCGAAGTTGACGCCGGACCTAAAGCGCTTCATACCCTCTCCCCCTGTTCCCACGCGGTCCACACATCCGGCGCGAAGCCGACCGTCGCCTCCTTGCCGTTGCGCACGATCGGCATGCGCATAAGCGCCGGGTTGGCGAGCAGCGCCTCTATGATCGCCCGCTCGCCGCTCAAATGCGGCAACACGGATTTTCGATACGCATCGGAAGCGTCGTTCACCAGCGCGCGAAGGCTCACCTTCGCCGCGATGTTTGCAAGTTCTCTCGGCCCCATCTTGGCCTTTGCAAGGTCGATCAGTTGATACTTGACGCGCCTTTCCTTAAACCATCTCTCGGCCTTTTGCACGTCAAAGTTCTTTTTCAAACAATAAATCTGTATGTTCATAGATTTTCTCCTCTTCCATAAAAGCGCTGCGGCGCTTTTATGGATCAAGACGACGAAGAAGGCACGGGCCCACGCTCCCCCGTTCTTCCTATCCCAAAGAAACCTCAGCTTCTTTGGGAAGAGGAGGTTTCACGTAGCGCCAATCCCCCCATGGCATCGCAATGCCGTGGGGGGATAGAGCGAAGTGCAAACCGACGACTAGAAGCCTTGAGTTTTTAGGTACTCGCGGCTCATCTTCGCCGCTTCGAGCGTGGCCCTACCAACGGAAAGATCCTGCTCGACAACCACCCATTTTGCGCCCGCATCTAAAGCGGCCTGCAAAATGCCGGGCATATCCTGCGAACCATGCCCCACCGGGCGAAATTCAAAGTTTTCGCGCGCAACCCCGTAGCCGGGCTTGTTGTCCATCACAAAATCCTTCAGGTGCACCACCGGCGCGCGGCCGGTGTACTTGCGTACGTAGGCCGCCGGATCCTCGCCCGCCACCTTGACCCAGCAAGTGTCGATCTCCGTTTCGAGAAGATCGCCGGATACCTTGGCGTACAGGTAGTCGAGCCCATAGCTGCCGTCCGGCATTTTCACGAACTCAAAATCGTGGTTATGGTACAAAAGTTTGATGCCCTGCGCCTGACACTCCTTGGCGATGCGGTTAAACTCTTCCAGCACCTGCGAAAAGGCAGCCGAGCCGGGCCGCGTCGCCTCATCGAGGTAAGGGATGGCAATCCACTCGCAGCCTACGGCCTTGTAGTCGGCGATGGTGCCCTTTGCATCCCGGGTAAGCTCCGCGTAGGGTACGTGGGCGCAAATCGCGCGGAGCCCGACCTCGTCAAGCGCCGCGCGTATCTCACCCGCGGTCTTGCCGTAAAACCCCGCCAGCTCCACGCCGTCGTAGTCGAACTCCTTAACCTTTTTAAGCGTCCCAACTAGGTCCTTCTCGGCAAAATCGCGCACCGAATACATCTGCAGGGCGACAGGTAATTTGCTCATGGAATTTCCTCCTCTTTTATGTTAGGCGCATGGCCCGACTATCTTGCTATGAAATTCGCGCTACGCTTTTTTTAGCGCGCCGCCGGAGCACCACTGCGTAAGCTCGAGCATGTTGCAATAGATGTTTTCCTGCTCGACGCCCAATTGCTCTTTCAAAAGCACGCAAAGCTTCGCAAAAAAGTCGTTCTTTGCCGCGTCCGGCGCGGCGGTGAATAGCCTAAGATCTACAAATGCGCCGAGAATTTCGCCCCCGCGCATATAAAGATCGCAGCCGCTCTTAATGTCGATCATGCAATTGTTGGCACTTTTGCCGGGGATGACGGCTATGAGCTCGCCAAGCTCCTGTTGCAGCGCAAGCCTTTGCGCGCCGTCCATGTTGGCGGAGGTCCGGATGGAAAGATAGGGCATGTGCATCCTCCTCGCTACTCATATGTGGTATTTCTATGATACCTTATTACCAGCCGCGTGACAACATTGGCATTGTAGAGAAAAACCTTGTTTGCACCGGACTGATGACAAAGGTAACAACGAAAACAATGATGCAGGAACGGAAAACGCTTTGCGTTTTCCGTTCCTGCTGGGGCGCGGGGCCTGCCTCAGTTCGCGAATACCCGCGCCAGCCTCCCAAAGTCGGCTATCGCAGGTCGCTCACCGGCCCTCCCCCTCGCTGCTCGCGTTCACCGCACGCGCTCGGTGTCGGGCCCCCGCATAAAAAAGAGGCGGAGGGTGGCCGGAGCCGTGCGCGCCGAAGGCGCAGACCGGCACGGCGCAAGGCCAGCCGGGGCTCCCGACAAACCGAAGGTTTGGTGGGGTGGAGTAGCGACCCGCGGCAATCGACTTTAGGAGATTGCCACGGGTATTCGCCAACTGCAAGAATGTACGGCCGCAGGCTCATACCTTTAGGTATGCAAGTCCGGCCGGAAATGGCGCAAGATGTGTTGATTGTAAGCGAAAGGCCTTTCCGGAGCGCCGTCTTGCGCGCTGCCGGATTGCTACGCCTACAATGTTTCCAAGCAATCCGGCATGCATGAGCCGTGTCAAGGACTTACATGGCGCGATGACAACCACAGTTTGTCATCGCGCTGAGGGAAACCTTGTTTGCCCGCCGAATTGCGGGTATACTGTATGGGATTCTCAGGAAAGGCCGGTGCACCATGAAAAAATTCGCCCCTATTCTTTTAGCCGCGCTACTGCTGTGCGGGTGCGCGCAAGGGAGCGCTCCTTCGCAGTCCCCCGCCGCCTCCGGTTCGCCCGAACCCGCCGGGTTTAGCGACGGAGAAATCAAGGAATTTTCGCAAACCTTCGTCGATTACCTAAACGCCGGGCAATTTGACGAAGCCTATGCGATGTTCAGCCCCGCGATGCAGGAGGCCCTGCCCCTGGCCAGCCTTAAGGCCGCCTGGCAGCAGCTGACCACCGCGTACGGCGCGTACCAGTCCTTCGACCCGGATGCCGCGCAAATCGGCGCGGTGGAGGCCAATCAGGTGCTTGTGGGGCCGATCGAGTTCGACCGCGCGATGAACCTGACGCTAAGTTTCAACGCAGACGGCCTAATCGACGGCTTCTTCGTTACGGAAATTAAGGCGTCCGCATCGGCGGCCGAGGAGAAGCCGCCGGAAGACGTCGTACAGACTGAAGTGGAGTTCCCATCTCAGCCGGATATGCCCCTACACGGCACCCTCACATTCCCCTCAGGCGGCGCGGCGAGCGCCGCCGTCGTTTTTGTGCACGGCTCCGGTCCAAACGATAGAAACGAGAGCGTAGGCTCCAACGCCCTGTTTAGGGATCTCGCGTGGGGGTTGGCCAAAGAAGGCATCGCCTCCCTTCGCTACGATAAGGTTACCTACACCTATTCCGGCATTGCCACCGCCACGTTTACCGTCGACCAGGAGACCGCGTTGGACGCGGTCGCGGCCGTTCAGTGGCTAAAAGCGCAGGAAGGGATCGACCCTGACCGCGTATTTGTGCTGGGCCACAGCCAGGGCGCGATGCTGGCTTCGTACATCCAAAGCATGGGCGCCGGTGCGGCGGGGCTGATCGTAGCGGCGGGCTCTCCGCGCCAGCTGTGGGAAATCAGCGCTGATCAAAACCGGATCGCGGTCGAAGAAATTCTTGGGGAGGGGCGCAAGGATGAGGCCGCGCAGGCCGAGGCCGCCATACGGACAGAGCTTGACAAGGCCGCACACCTTGCCGATTTGTCCGACGATGAGGCGCTTAAAACAGAAAACGCCGTGTTCGGCATGCCCGCGTGGTACCTTAGGCATTGGGGCAACATCGACGCGGCCGCGCTGCACCTTGCAAACCCCGTACCCACGCTATTTTTGCACGGCGATAAGGACAGGCAGGTATATACCCAGGCCGATTTCGACGAGTGGAAAAAGCGCCTCGCCGCGCATCCTGATGCGGAGTACAAGCTATATGACGATCTAAATCATATGTTCGGGGCGTACCAAGGCGAGCCCGTGCCCATCATGCAAATCGTGGCGGTGGAGTATGCGCAAAGGACGCCGGCGCCCCAACAAGTGATCGACGACATCGCGGCTTGGATCGCCGGGCATTGACCGCCTCTCCCACACCTTTGTCGCACAGCTGCAGGGTATTCGGCGCGCATCCCTGGTAGAATCCACGGGAAAGGAGGATGCGCATGGATTTTCTCCGCAGGATGTCGCAGGCCCTCGACTACATCGAAGCCCATCTGAGCGACGACATGGATATGAACGACATCGCGGCCATCGCGCGCTTAAGCGCGCACCAGTTCGGAAGGATATTTTCGTATGTCGTGGGAATCCCGCTGTCGGAGTACATCCGCCGCAGGCGCCTTTCGCAGGCGGCGGCGGAGCTTGGGCGCGGGGGAGCGAAGGTGATCGACGTCGCGCTCAAGTACGGCTACGATTCGCCGGATGCCTTCGGCCGCGCCTTTCTCGCGCTGCACGGCATAACGCCCAGGAAAGCATGCGCCCGGGGCGCGAAGCTTAAGATGTACCCGCGCATCGCCTTTCATATTTCGATTAGGGGAGATGTGGAAATGGAGTATCGAATCGAAGAAATGGGTGCGATCAAGGGCGTGGGCGTGGTGAAAAACCTCGGCGTATGGAAGGTGAACAGCGAGGCGCAGCACTGGACGGACAAGATGGGCGAAGTTTACCTAACATGGGACGCGTTTCTCGACCACGGCATGAACGAGATCATCCGGGACCGCTATCAGCTCTATCGCGCGCCGCTGTGGCAGTTTGGCGCTACACACACGACCGACGCGGGAGAGACCGTTCTTTACATCGGAGCCGAGCCCCGCGAGGGAGAGAGCTACCCCGAGCTGACATACTTCGAGATTCCGGCGAGCACATGGGCGGTATTTACGACCAAGGGCACGCTGAACCAAGATACCCATCCCGTCGAGAAGCTGATGACGAGGATCGCGACGGAATGGTTCCCCTCCAGCGGCTATGAGCGATTGATGAACTACGATATCGAGGTATACGGGCCGGGAACTACACAAACGGACGACTATATCAGCGAAGTTTGGATTTCAGTTAGGAAAAAGTAGAAGCGAAGAGTACACCCATAAGGCCCGCGGAACTTATTCCGCGGGCTTTATGGTCGAAAAGCAAAACATCACTCGGAAGGCGGCGATCCAATTTCCGAAAGGATTTTTTCTAAATGCCGCACCTCAAAGGGCAGCGAGGGGTATAACGCATCCCGTAAGACCCGGTACCCCAGCATCTGATAGAAGGCCTGCAAGCGCTCGAATTTCTTTACGATGGAGATCTCGATCCGCCCCACGCCCTGCTTTATCAGGGCGTTCTGCGCATGCCTCATCAGCGCCTCGCCGTAGCCGTTCCCCCTGTGCTCGGGCAATACCGCCAACCGGCTGATAGCGCCCACGCTCCCCTCCCCTATCCTGCACCTGACCGTCCCGACCGGTTTGCCTTCGTATACCAAGAGATACGCCGTTTCGCCTCCCCGGATCGCATCGGCGACTGCCCGAGGCGTTTCAAACGCGACATAGTTCGGAAACTCGCTTTCTCGCATGCCCAAAGTTTCAGCTTGTTCGGCAAAGGATCGGCGGATGATATCGGCAACCGCCTGCTCATCGCCGACAACCGCTTGGATGATGTTCATAGGCAACCGCCTTTCCGGGCCGCGCAGGCCTTAGCTACTTTTCGATGGTTTCGCTATAGTGTTTTGCCGCCCGGTAGTTCTCAAGCGCGCTTTTCCTTACCCCAATCATATCCTCCGGGAGGTCGCCTACCGGAAACCATCTCAGTTCCGTGGATTTGCCGGGCTCCATGATGCTCGGCGTTCCGCCGTATCTCTCCACGATAAAATATAGATCGTAATAGGTGCGTTCTTTGGATAGCCGGTGCGACACATGGGCAAACGTCAAATCCCGCGTTTCCACATGAATGCCCAACTCTTCCTCGCACTCGTGAACGACGGCCTGCATTGCGGTTTCCGCCTCGTCTACGTGCCCGCTGCCCGCAAAATCCCATTTCCCATCCTGATAGCCGGTGTTTGCCCTGCGGTGCAGTAAAACTTCCTCCCGGCCGCCGCTGTTTCTGGGTAGAATGGGAAATATCGCGGAAAATGCCTTGAAATGCCCG
This sequence comes from Eubacteriales bacterium, assembly GCA_031551255.1. Lineage (GTDB taxonomy): Bacteria > Bacillota > Clostridia > Christensenellales > UBA1750 > JAVBNW01. The sequence continues at coordinate 44,233 of JAVBNW010000012.1, forward strand.
CCCATGCATCATACTCCATTCAAAAGCTATCCCCCGCCGACAACGCCGGAGGGGGATAGTTTGCGACGCTCTATTCCGCCTTATGTTTGCGGTACCTTTCGATGATCTCCAGGCACATGCGCGCGTTGTGGTACGGGCAGATCGGCCCGCTGACCTTCAGGTTCGAGCGCAGCTTGCCCTCCAGATCCAACCCCGCGAACCAGCCGCCGTTTTTATGATCGACAAAGTATTTGTCGATGTACTCCATGCACTGAAGCGACGCGTCCAGGAACTTCTCCTCGCCGGTCATCTCCCAGGCGTTTAGGAAACCCACGACGGCCTCGTTCTGCTCCCACCAGCTCAGCCGCTGGGCCACATGACCGGTGCTCGGGTCGTATTCGGTGAGCATCGCGCCCTGTGCCGTGCGCCCTTCGTCGTAGCAGGCCCTTGCCATATTCACGCACACTTCGCGGGCAAACTTCTCGGCTTCGGGCTCGCCGAGCACCTCGGCGGTCTCCATCATCAACCAGCTTCCCTCGATGTCGTGGCCGTAGGATATCTCGGGCGTCGTCGGGTTCCACCGGCGATCCTGGAAGTAGTAGTAGTGGTGGATGTTGTGATCGACGATCTTGTTGATCATCACATACAGATGCTCGCGCACCTTGCTCTTAAAAGACTTATCCGACCTGAGCAGGCAGGTATACGCCTCGATCAGGTGCAGGTGGGTGTTCATGGTCTTTTCATCGCTGGGCAGGCGGTTTACGCCGCGAATCCACGGATCGTGCTTCCAATCGCGCGTGAAAGCCTCTAAGTAGCCCTTGTTGACCGGGTCGTAGACATGCTTGTCCAGCCTCTTCGCCAGGCGCTGCGCATAGGAGAGCGCCTTTTGATCGCCCGTTGCGCGAGCGTACTCGGAAAAGCCATAGATTGCAAACGCGTTGCCGTAGATAAACTTGTGGTCGTCGATCACCTCCCCCTTGGCGTTTAGGCGGGTGTGCGCGCCCTCGGTTTCCTCATCCCAGAAATGTTTTACAAAATAATCGTATGCGCGCTTGGCATAGACGAGGTACTTTTCATCGCCCAACACGCGGTAGCAGCTGGAGAACGTCCAGATCAGGCGCGCATTTAACGTAATAAACTTCGTGGCGCCCTCAATGGGCTTGTTGTCGTTGTCCACCTCGCCGTAGAAGCCGCCGTTTTCCTCATCGACGGAGTACTTGATCCACCAAGGCATCAAATTCTCGGTCAATTCCTTATAGGCCATCTCGTAGAGCCGGTCGAACTTGGCATTCACCATGCGGGCATCCTCCTCAACCTATGTATTGGCGCGGCCCAGCCGTTTTGTCGGTCGAATCCCCGCCGGGCCGCCGTGGCCGGACGAAAAAGCCGACGTAAACCTAACGGATAATACGGCAGACTGCAAGTGTCAAAGGGAAGGTAACATTCTTTTTTCGCGAAGTCAAGCCACAAAAGCGCAAAAAACCGGCCGGTTGCCGCATACATAATCCGCTTCGTCCGTCAGGAACGACGTATAGCCCTTGCATCATATAATAAGATATGCCTAATCGGATGTGCTCCGGCACTTTGGAGCCATCCGTGCATGGCGAATACAAAAGCGCGCGCGAATGCGCCGAAAGGGAAAGTGAAAATGAAGATGAAAACTCTTGAAGCGGACAATAGGATGGACCCGGTCATCGCCGAAAGCTGCCCGGTCATAGGCTATCAGAAGGCATCGATTTGCGTGCCCGTGTCGGTAAAGCCCTACGCGAAAACCTGTGAACCCATTACCACGTGCTGCGGCGCGCCGGTAGTTACGGCCGGCGAGGCCGTATGCCCGGGGGCCATTTGTGGTACCTGCAATTTCACCATCAGCCAGGTGGTATGCGTGGCGATTCCCGTCACGTTCGGCGCGGAGGCTGAGGTAGGCGAAGCCCAAGTTGAGTGCATCGAGGCTTCTTGCGAAGATATCTGCGACGATTACGACGCGAGATAGAATTTGCCGCGCATTCTCCGGCGTATGCCAAGGCCGGCCGGGATGTTTCATCAAAGCTTTGGGCGGGGATTCATCATCCCCGCCCATTTGTTTTTCCAGGCAACGATATGCTATACTGACAAAAAACCTAAGGTTTAGCCCAGCTGGTTTTTCAGCTGTGTCATCTTTTGTTTGGCCTGCTGTACGTCTTGATCCTGCGCATCCTTGGTCAGATACCAGCCGCGCGTCTTCATGCCGTCGAAAGTCTGGTATTGATCCTGCGCGGTCTGCCCGTAGATGCTGGAGAGCACTTGGCGCATATTCCGACAGGAAGATTCCGTAATCGCCGTGTTGTAGCTATCCATCAGCTGTTTTTCGGTGTTGAGGATGTCGTTGAGCATCTCTTGGTCTCCGAGTTTGCCCTGCTGCATGTTGCTCATGGTTTTCCTCCTTACTGATGACCGTTCAGGTATTGATACAGCGAGTTAAAATGCGCCTTGTGATGCTGGCACAGCTGCGCCGCGTGCTGCTTAAGCTGCGCATCCTGGAACTGCGACGCGTACGATTCGAGCTTTTTGCACGCGAGCGCTTCGTGGTTCATTTGATCTTCAATCAGCGAGAGGTTCTTCGATTCGATTTGCGGCAGGCCGCCTACAGGTGTTTGCATGATATCCCTCCTATTGGTTTTTCAGGGTTAGTATGGGCCCGCCGACGCGGCTTCATACGCAAAAGAAGGAGATCCACATTGGAAGATTTTGAACGCTGCATGAGCCTTTCCCTGTACTATTTGGGCCGCCGCGCGCGCACGGAAAAGGAGCTTGCCGATTATCTTACGCGCAAGGGCATGCCCGTGGCGGCGATCGCCCAGGTAATGCAAAGGCTGATCGGCTACGGCTATATCGACGACGCGGCCTTCGCCGAGCGCTTTGCCAAGGAGCGCATACGGCGCGGCGGCGCCCGCAAGGTGGCATTCGAGCTGCGCGCAAAGGGTGTGGGCGAGGCCGTCGCGTCGGAGGCGGTTGCCGCCGTCGATCCCGGCGAGGAGTTGGCGGGAGCCGTGCGCTGGGCGGAAAAATCCATGGGCGCGGCGCGGGATCTTGGGGCCCGCAGGCGCGCGTACGCATCCCTGGCCCGGAGAGGATATGCGGGCGAAGTGATACGAAAGGCGCTCGACATCGCCGCCGGAAGCGATAGCGATTTACAAACGTATGAGGAGGAAACTTTATGATGAAGGCACTGATCATCGGAGGAACCGGCATCATCTCCACCGACGTATCCAAGCTTGCCGTGGAGCGGGGCTGGGACGTCACGCTGCTCAACCGCGGGCAGCGCCCGCAGTTCGTGCCCGAGGGCGCGAAGGTAATTGAGGGCGACGCGCGGGACGAAGCGCAAATCAAGGCCCTTATCAAGAGCGAGAGCTTTGACGTCGTCGCCAACTTTATCGGCTTTAAGCCCGAATTCGTCGAGCAAGATACGAGGGTCTACGCCGGCAAATGCGGGCAGTATCTATACATTTCTTCGATTGCGGCCTACCAGAAGCCCTCGAGCAACTTTATCATCACCGAATCGACTCCGCTCAAAAACCCCTACTGGCAGTATGGCCGCGACAAGATCGCCTGCGAAGAAACCCTGATGCGCGCATACCGCGAGCAGGACTTTCCTGTAACCATCGTGCGCCCGGGCCTTACCTACAACAAAACTATCATCCCCTTCATCGCCAACTGCTGGCCGCGCCCGTGGACTATGATCGACCGCATGCAAAAGGGCCAGCCCATCCTCTTGCCGGGCGACGGCACCTCGCTGTTTACCATGACCCACGCGCGGGATTTTGCCAAGGGTTTTGTGGGACTGATGGGCAACCAGCGGGCCATCGGCCAGCCCTTTCACATCACCACCGACGAAGCGTGTACGTGGAACCAATACCTCGAGGCAATCGAAGCGGCCGCGGGCCTTAAGGCAAATGCCGTGCACGTCGCCACCGACTACATCTGCAAGATCGCCCCTTCTTTCTACGGCGATCTCGTCGGGGATAAAATTCAGTGCACGGTGTTCGACAACAGCAAAATCAAGCACTTCGTGCCGGATTTCTGCGCGACGACGCCGTTTGCGCTGGGCGTCCGGGAATGCTTGGATTACTTCCGCGCGCATCCCGAATTGCAGGTCGTGGATGCGGAATATAGCAAGATGTACGACGACATCTTCAAAGCATACGGTATATAGGCTTCTACAGGGCGGCGGGCATATGCCCGCCGTCGTGCTTTCCCCGTCGTATTTCTCCTGCGGGGGGCACACGGGGGGCACCCCCTCTTTGCCGTTGCGCGTGCTTCCCGTGCCGTTGTACCTCGTGCCGTTATTGAAATCCGGTCAATGTTTGCTATAATATGGACAATGAGGAGGGGTGGCATGACGATCGAAAAAGCAAAAGAGACCTTTCTTTCCGCCGTCAGGCGCATATCGGCGCTCGACGCGGCGGGCAACCTGCTCGCGTGGGATCAGCGCACGATCGCCCCGCCCAAAGGGCTAAACGGCCGCGCGCAAGTGCTTGGCGCGGTGTCGGCCGAGGCATTTCGCATCAAAACCTCGCCGGAATACCGCGAGGCGCTCGACCGCCTCAAGGGTGAGGCGCTCGACCCGGTGTTTGAGCGCATGGCGTTTGTCGCGCGCAGGGCCTTTGACCGCGATGCAAAGATCCCCGCGGATGTATACGAAAAATTTGTCGTCGACGCGCAGATTTCGGAGGCCGCATGGGGCGACGCAAAGCGCTCTGACGACTACGGGATGTACGCGCCCCATCTTCAAAGGATGATCGACTATGCCCGGCGGTTTGCCGATCTGTGGGGATATGCCGCGCACCCGTACGACGCCATGCTCGACGGCTACGAATCCGGGCTCACCGTCAAAGATGTGGACGGCGTGTTTGGGCGGCTGCGCGCGGATATGGTTGCCCTGCTTAGGGAAGTTCCGCGCATTCCCGCGCTCCGCCCGGCGGCCGTACCCGTGGAAAAACAGAGGGAAATCGGGCTTTACTTGCTGGCGAAAACGGGATACGACCTTGACGCCGGCAACCTGTACGCAACCGAGCACCCGTTCAGCGTGGGAATCCACGCTGGCGATGTGCGGGTGACGACGCACTACCGGGAAAGCGACCCGGTTTCCTCCATCTTCAGCGTGTTGCACGAGGGCGGGCACGGCATGTACGACCAAAACCTCGGCCCGGAGCTTAGGGATACAAACCTGGACGACGGCGCGTCGATGGGCATACACGAGTCCCAGTCCCGCTTCTGGGAAAACATCATCGGCCGTTCCTACGCGTTTTGGGATACGCACTTTGCCACGGTAAATCGGCTCGCGGGCGGAGGCCTTGCGAGCGACGCGCGGGCGTGGTATCGCGGCGTAAATCGCGTGAAACCGTCGCTGATCCGCACCGAGGCGGATGAGCTGACGTACAACCTGCACATCATCATCCGGTATGAGCTTGAAAAGGAAATCGCCGCCGGCAACCTGAATGCAGGCGCACTGCGCGATGCGTGGAACGACCGCTATCGCGAATACCTGGGCGTGCAGGCCGAAAAGGACGGCGAGGGCATTTTGCAGGATATTCATTGGTCGGACGCGAGTTTCGGCTATTTTCCCACGTATTCGCTGGGCAATCTATATGCCGCGCAGTTTGCGCACGCGCTGGAAAAAGAACTGGGTTCCTTGGACGCGCTGATCGGTTCGGAGAGCGGCCTCGGCAAAATAGGCGGGTGGCTGAAGGAAAACATCCAGCGCTACGGCGCGCTGGAGGAACCCGGCGACATTCTTGTCCGGGTAACCGGCGAGGGGCTCAACGCCTCGTATCTTACAACCTATTTGCGCGGCAAGCTGCTCGCCCTATAGCTTGGGCGTAACTGTGCGCCGGAAGGCATCTCTGTTTTATAGCGATTGCTTACCGCGCGCTTTGAATCACATAGCAAAAAGGACGGGATATTGTTGGCCATACAGCTTACCATCGACGGAATTCCCCTCTCCGTAGAGCAGGGTACGACGTTGCGCGAGGCGATTGCGGCCGCCAGGCCGGGCGCCAAGGCCCTGGCTGCACGCATCGGCGGCGAAGAATTCAACCTGGAATATGCGCCCAAACAGGATTGCGCGGTGCACGCCCTCGCGCTCAGTTCCCCTGCCGGGCGGCGGGTCTACGAGCGCTCGCTGGTGTTTTTGATGCTGATGGCCGCGCGCAAGCTGCATCCGGGCAAGAGGTTTGTGGTAGAGCATTCCCTAGGCCCGGGGCTGATGGTGCGTCCGCATATCGACAGGCCTTGGAATTTACAGGACGTAAAGCTGCTCGAGGCCGAAATGCGCGACATCGTCAGGCAGGATCTTCCGCTCAAGCGCGAGAGGCATTCCATCCGCAGCGCGGTCGACTATTTTACCAAGGACGGCCAGCTGGACAAGGTTCGCCTGTTGTCCTATCGCAAATATAACTACTTCGATGTCTACCGCTGCGGCGATATGATGGAGTATCTTTATGGGGAAATGGTTCCCTCCACCGGCTACATCGACGTTTTCGCGCTACGCTTCCGCCTGCCGGGCATGGTGCTGGTTATGCCGGATCCGCGCGATCCCTCAAAGCCTTCGTCCTTTGTGGACATGCCCAAGCTTGCCCGCGCGCTGGACCAATCCGAGCGCTGGGGCGAGGTTTTGCACTGCGATGTGGCGGCAGACCTAAACGAGATGATCACCACCGGAAAGATCCGCGAGTTTATCAGAGTCAACGAGGCTCTGCACGAAAAATCTATAGGCTCCATCGCGGATACGATCATCGAGCGCGGCGCGCGGGCGGTGATGATCGCCGGGCCCTCTTCCTCCGGCAAAACCACCTTTACAAACCGTCTGGCCATTCAGCTGCGCGTGCACGGCCTAAAGCCCATGCTCATTTCGCTGGACAATTACTATTTGGATAGAGACCAGATTCCTTTGGGCGAAGACGGCCAGCGCGATTTCGAGGCGATCGAAACCTTGGATATTCCCCGCTTCAACCACGATCTCGAATTGCTCTTATCCGGCGAAGAGGTCGAAATGCCCGTCTACAGCTTCAGGAGCGGCACACGGGAGCCGCGCGGCGTTAAGGTGCGGCTCGGCGGCGATCAGCCGGTGCTTATCGAGGGAATTCACGGCCTGAACGAGCGCATGAGCGAAAACATACCCTCGGAAATGAAATTTAAAATCTATATCAGCGCCCTGATGCAGTTGAACCTGGACGATCACAACCGCATCCGTTCCACCGACGCACGCGTGCTCAGGAGATTGGTGCGCGACTACCACCACCGCAACGCGTCGATGGAGGATACGCTCAGGATGTGGCCCTCGGTCAGGCGTGGCGAGGAAAAGTGGATCTTCCCCTATCAGGAGCAGGCGGATATCATCTTCAACTCGTCGCTTTCCTATGAGCTGTCGGTGATTCGCAAGCACATCCACCCGCTGCTCAACGCCGTGGGCCACGAAAGCGACATGGATGCGGCATCGCGCCGGTTGGTGAAATTTCTGAATTACTTCCTTGATGCGGATGTCGAGGATGAGATACCGCCAACATCGATCCTGAGGGAGTTCATCGGGGGATGCACTTTTTATCTGGAGTAGGGCCATGGCCCGGCGTTTTGCCTCCAATTTAGCATTGGATACGAGGAGGCAATCCGCCGGAGCCACGGGGAGGGTTTCGCCCTCCCCTGCGACCCCTCCGGGCTGGTGACGACGAAGAGGAACGCCCACCCGCCCACCCTGGAAGAACGAAGGACGCACGGACGCCGTGAAACGCAAAGAGGAGGGCCGCGATGACCGCACGGGAAATTTTCCGCCGAGCGCTGCGCGCCGAGAGCGCCGAACGCCTTCCGCGCATCGAATGGCCACCTGGTGGGATAAGACGATCGCCCGCTGGCAAGACGAAGGCCTGCCGCGCGGCATGGACGGCGTGCAAATCAAGGAGTATTTCGGCCTGGATGTCGACATCCAGTTCTGGATCCGCCCCCTCCCCCACTTTGAGTCATCGGGCAGCGTCGTCGAAACGGCGGAGGAATTTACGCAGGCTCTAAAGGCGTTTGGGGACGACGTGTTCGCGCCGCTTCGCCCGCGCCTGGAGTGGGCGGCCGAGCGCCAGCGCAACGGCGACATCGCCTGGATCTCCTTCGACGGCTTCTTTTGGTTTCCCCGCCGCCTGATGGGCATCGAGCAACACCTGTACGCGTTCTACGACAAGCCCGGTCTTATGTACGATATGAATCAATATTTGCTGGAATTCGACCTGAAGGCGCTCGAGGTGGTGCTGGAATACTTCACGCCTGATTTTATGACGTTTGGCGAGGATATGTCGTATAACCACGGGCCCATGCTTTCCCGCGCTTGTTTCGACGAATTCTTATTGCCGTATTACCGCAAAATCATCCCGGTTCTCGAATCCCGCGGCATCTTTCCTATCGTGGATACCGACGGCGATCTGAGCGCGATGGTTCCTTGGCTGATGGACGCGGGGTTGCGGGGTGCGCTGCCGCTGGAGAGGCAGGCCGGGGTGGACGTGGAGAATTTGCAGTGCAGTTTCCCGGATTTTGCGCTGCTTGGCGGGTTTGACAAGATGACGATGTTTACAAAAGACGACTCCGACCCGCGCGAAGCGATGCGGCGGGAATTTGCCCGGCTGCTGCCCGCGATGAAACGAGGGCGCTTTATCAATTCCGTCGACCACCAGACGCCGCCCTCCGTATCGCTTAGGGATTACCGAACCTATCTCTCCCTCCTTAAGGAGGCCTCATATTTGCCCGCATCCATGTAGTCCGCCGTCCGGCGGGCTGTTTTATACAAGATCGAAACGACGAGGAGGAATGTAGGATGTTCAACGGTCTCTTCCCAAATGCCGACACGATGGCATTGCGCAGCAAGGCGCGCACGCGCTCGTTGAGCGCGGAGAACCCCACCGGCGAAAAAGCGGGCGGCGCGAGAGCTACTAAGGGTGCGAGTGAGAGCTGCGCGCGAGATTTGGGCGTGGGCTGGAAGGTGGCCCCATGCCTTAGGATCGCCGCCGGGGCGACCGAGGTGATCGCCGATATCGAGGGCCCGGGAGCCATCCAAAGCATTTGGATGACCGGCAGCGTCGGCAGGCACTTTATCCTGCGGTTTTATTGGGACGATCAGGCCGAGCCGTCGGTCGAATGCCCCATGCCGGATTTTTTTGCCAGCGCGTGGATGAACAACGTGGGCCGCACATTCTTCGGCCCGAAGATTCCCTTTGCGCCGATTCAATCGGCGATGGTGGCGGTCAACCCGTGCAGGGGCCTGAACTGCTTCTGGCCGATGCCCTTTCACAAACGCGCAAAGATTACCATTGAAAACCGCATGCCGCAGGAAGCCACGCTGTTTTATCAAATCAACTATGCGCTGGGCGGCGTGCCCGAGGATGCGCTGTACTTCCACGCGCAGTACCGCCACGCCCGCCCGCTGAGCGCTAAGGAAGATTTTGTAATCCTTGACGGCGTACAAGGCGCAGGGCAGTATGTCGGCACCGCGCTGTCGGTGGGCCTGAACGGCTCCGGCGGATGGTGGGGCGAGGGGGAGATCAAGTTCTTTATGGACGGCGATATCGACTACCCCACGATTTGCGGCACAGGCACCGAGGATTATTTCGGCGGCGCGTACAACTGGGATGTGGACGGCGAATATACGCCCTACACCGGGCCGTACCTGGGTATGCACCATGTGGTAAAGCCCAATGGGCTATACGAATCGCAAACGCGTTTTTCGATGTACCGCTGGCATGTGATGGACCCGATCCGCTTTGAAAAAGATCTGCGCGTGACGATTCAAGACTTGGGCTGGATGTCGGGCGGGCGCTATCTACCCAGGCGGGACGACATGATGTCGGTCGCCTACTGGTATCAAACCCTGCCTACCACCAAGTTTCCCGAGCTTCCGGACGCGGACGAGCTGGAAATTCAGTAAATATCTTGGAAAACAAGAAGCGCGATGCATAGGCATCGCGCTTCAGACTCAAGACAAAGGCAGCGCAGGAAAAGGAAGCTGCAGGAACCGAAAAAACCCTTGCATTAGGCGTTCCTTTCCTTAGGGCGCGAGGCCGAGGTCCCGCATAAAAAGAGCCGGAGGGTGGCCGGAGCCGTGCGCGCCGAAGGCGCAAACCGGCACGGCGCAAAGCCAGCCGAGACCCCCGACAAACCGAAGGTTTTGTGGGGTGGAGTAGCGACCCGCGGCAATCGACCTTAGGAGATTGTCACGGGTATTCGCCAACTGCAAGAATGTACGGCCGCAGGCTCATACCTTTAGGTATGCAAGTCCGGCCAGAAATGACGCAAGACGTGGTGATTGTAAGCGAGAGGCCTTTT
>JAVBNW010000110.1:0-7130 GCA_031551255.1 Eubacteriales bacterium
GCCACGGAGCGCATGGGGCTCAGGGCTACGGCTGCTGCGGTTGCGGCGATTGCCTCTGCCGCTGCGGACGGCCGCGAATGCGTGCGCCTTATCGCCGCGGCGCACGGGCGTGCAGCGGAGCGGAGCGGGCTCGACGCCGCGTTCGGCGCGCGGGATGCGAGGGAGGCCGTCAGGCTGCACATACCGCCGATGGGCGCGCCGATTGGCGGGGATGCACAGGTTGGGCAGATCCACATGTTGGGGGTGGCCGGCAGGCGGGGTTGCGCGTTGCGCATGGAGGCCGTGGCCGTACCGGGCGAAGGGAAGATGCATTTTAACTCGGCCGCGGGGCCGCTGGCGCAGGATGCTGCGCACAACGCGCGCGTGGTGCTTCAGGCGGCCGGGCTGCCGACGCAAGGGCGGGATATCCACTTAAATATCACCGGCGGCGGCAATGTGGATGGGCCTTCTGCCGGGCTTGCGATGGCGCTGGTAATGCTATCGTGTCTCACGGGCAAGGCGCTTCGGCAGGATATCGCCGTGACCGGCGAAATATCGCTGCGGGGAGATGTTTTGCCGGTAGGCGGCATTGCCGAAAAGCTGGCGGCGGCCAGGCGCGTGGGCGCGAAGGCGGTGTTGTTGCCTTGGCAGCCGGGTTCCGCGCAGGAAGACACCCTGCCCGTGACGAATTTATGGGAAGCCGCCGATGCGGCCCTCGTGGAGGGTTGGCCGGCAGGGGCGTAAGAGCGGGGAAGGCGCAGGTGAGGGCCTGATGGCATAGCCTCTAAACCCCTTTGAAATGCCCGTGTGCGGGCATTTCAATTTTCACACGGGCAGTTGAGACCGTTTGAAGCCGGTGTAACAGGATGGGATGGCGATGAACAGTGGAACTTGATGCGCGGATGCAGCCGCACAGCCTGGAGGCCGAAAAGTCGGTGCTGGGCAGCATGCTTCTGGATGAAAACGCGGTAACCGCCGCAGTGGAGACGCTCACGGCAGAGGCGTTTTACGCCCCTGCACACAGGGAGATCTTCGCGGCGATGCTAACGCTTAACCAGACGGCTAGGCCGGTGGATTTGGTGACGCTGACGGACGAGCTATACCGCAGGGGCTCGATGGAGGGCGTGGGCGGCGTTGCCTATCTGGCGGAGCTATCGCGCTATGTGCCTACCACCGTGAACGCGAAGAGCTATGTGCGCATCGTCGAGGAAAAGGCAATTCTGCGCAGGCTGATCCGAGCATCCGGGCAAATCGGCGAGGATAGCTACGAAGGCGCGAAGCCTGTGCCGGATATATTGGACGAGGCGGAAAAGCGCATTTACGACATTGCGATGAAGCGCTCGGGCGACACGCTGGTGCACATCAACCCGCTGTTGATCGACACCATGGCGCGGATTGAGCAGCTTTACATCAACAAGGGCAAGATCGACGGCGTGCCTTCCGGCTTTGTGGAGCTGGATCACCTGACCACGGGCTTTCACGGCGGCGAGTTCATTCTCGTTGGCGCGCGTCCATCGATGGGCAAGACGGCGTTTATGCTGAACATCGCGCAATATGCCGCGATGCGCCATAAGAAGACGGTTGCGTACTTTTCGCTGGAGATGCCGCGCGAGCAGCTGACCAACCGCATCTTGTGTTCCGAGGCCATGGTGGATATGCAGGCCGTGCGCCAAGGGAACCTGAGCGACGACGACTGGGACAAGCTCGCCCGAGCCATGGGACCGCTCGCGCAATCGCCGATCTATATGGACGATACGTCCTCCATCACCATACCCGAGCTGCGCTCGCGCTGCCGCAGGATGCAAATCGAGCGCGGGCTCGATCTTGTGCTCATCGACTACCTGCAATTGATGAATGCTGAAAACTCCAAGGCTTCCAACCGTCAAGGAGAGATCAGCGAGATTTCGCGGCAGCTCAAGATTCTATCTCAAGAGCTGAAGGTGCCGATTATCGTCGGCTCGCAGCTGTCCCGCGCGCTGGAAAACCGGCCGAATCACCGGCCGGTGTTGTCGGATCTTAGGGATTCGGGCGCGATCGAGCAGGATGCGGATGTCGTGATGTTTTTGTATCGCGACGAGTATTATAACGTCGATACCGAGGATAAGGGCATCGCCGAGGTGATCATGGCCAAACAGAGGAATGGCCCGTTGGGCACGATTCGCCTGGGGTATTTGGATCGGTATACGAGGTTTGCCAATATGTAGACGGGCCTGCCCTCGTCGTCGCGGGCCTCATATCGCTCGCTTCCGCGCTGCGGCACGAAAGCTCGTTCATTCTGCCGCTCCTCCTCTTCCATAAAAGCACTGCGGCGCTTTTATGGATAGGGGACGACGAAGAAAACGCGGAGCTCGCGCTTTTCGTTCCCCTCCCTCAAAAGCGTCGCAGTGATTTTGCGGATGAAGAACGCCGAAGCGGAAATAACGTTGTCGGGTTGTTTCTGCGACCCAGCCCGGAGCGCGGCAGAGAGAAAAGACGAAGGACAGGCATGTCCAGTTGCGCCTGATTGGAATTGGACGTGGAAGCAATCCGCCGATAGGATTCGGATGCGGTGAGAAAGTGCCGGATAGGGCCTTTGAATCGACAAATGGGGCCGCCAATATCATGCTTTATAGTAAAGAATGTTAAGTTGCATATCACAAACAATGGGCTTATGCTATCGATAAGATTGTTGTCATGGAGAAGGAGGCGGCCCCTATGAAGACCACGGCGTATGTTGTTAAAGAGCTTGCCAAGGGCGTTTTCGAGATCGGGGAGTTTGACTGCGGCTCGATGTTTTTGATTGTGGGGAAGGAAAAGGCGCTGCTGATCGACGCGGGCATCGGCATCGGAGATATCCGCGCTGCCGTCCAAAAGCTTACCGACAAGCCGGTGACATTGGTGCTGACGCACAGCCACCTGGATCACATCGGCAATGCGCCCGCCTTTGAAGCCGCGTATATTTCCAAAGAGGATCTGCCTGTCGTCGCACAGGGCGGCGGGGTGAACGTTACGCTGGATAAGCGCAAACAATACGCCGGCTTCATCGCCGGGCGCAGCGGCCTTACATATGATTACGATTTGGATGTGGATATGCAGGAGTGGGACGGATCGAATCTTGACCTGATTCCGATAGAGGACGGGCATGTGTTCGATCTGGGAGGCCGCAAGGTGACCGCCTACGCTTGCCCCGGCCACACGCCCGGCTCGATGGTGCTCTTAGACGATCAGAGCCGTATTTTGTTCCTGGGCGACGCACTGAACTGCAACTTGCTGCTGGGCGGTACGACGATCGAAAGGGCGTTGGGGTTTCTCGAGCGCCTCGAGGCGATGGGGGATAGCTACGACTGCTTCTACAATGGTCATTACGATTATCGCCCCTGCGGCGAGCCGCTGGACGCCTGCGTACTGCCCGATGCCATCGCCGCCTGCCGCGCGCTGGTGGGCGGAAATTATAAGACGACGCTCGTGCCGTCGCCGCTGCCCATCTTCCCCGACCGGGAGATGATGGTAGTGGGCAAGGCGATGATCGCCTTTGACCCGGAGAGAATTCTGGAGCCGAAGTAGGAACAAAACTGCATGCCGAACGACGCCACGAAAATAAATACCAGCAGGATGCCGTTCAGCGCCGCTCCTTTGTCGCCCTTCGCACACCCGGGCGTTTCGGATTTTATAGCAAACGAACCCTTTCTTGCGTAGGAAAGAAATGCAAGATTTTTGAGAAACCCCGAGAGAGACGGGCAAAGCCCGTCTCTCTCGGCATATTTTCAATGAAAATTCTCCTTAGAAGGGCATAGCTCCAGAGAGCAAATCGGCCGCCTGCGAAAATATTTCGCCGATGGCGAATAGGCATGCAATGGACCCCAACGCGCACAGTACAATCAGCACGACGCGCAATGCGGGCATGGGCAACCGCTTCCTATAGTAGTTGTAGCGGCTCTCCTCAGGGTTTCTCAGCATAACGGCGCCCCCTTCCTCCTCGATCTTCTTACTCATTAAACGGAGGAAAAAGGGAAAAAGTTGTCGATAGAATGTTATGTTTTTATGGCAAGGAACCTTGTGCAAGCAAGCTGGGAAATCCTTGTTGCCGCAGCGCCTCAAATAGCACGATGGCGACGGAATTGGATAGGTTCAGCGAGCGCGCGCCGGAGAGAATCGGAATGCGCAGGCACTCGGGCTCGTTTGCCCTGAGCATATCCTCCGGAAGGCCTCGTGTTTCCGGGCCGAAGATAAGGCAATCTTCCGACCCGAAGCGCACTTGTGCATAGCTTCGCGGCGCCTTTGTCGAAAGGTAGTAGCGCTTTCTTGTGCCGAGCGCCCGGTCGCACTCCGTCCAATCGGCATGTACATGCAGCTTGAGAAGATGCCAATAGTCCAACCCTGCTCTGCGCACATGCTTTTCGTCGATTGAGAAGCCGAGTGGCTCTACCAAGTGCAGTTCGCTTCCCGTTGCGGCGCAGGTACGCGATATATTGCCGGTGTTTTGCGGTATCTCCGGCTCGTATAGTACGATGTGCACGGATTTTCCCCCTCGGCGCAGTGCGCGCGAAACTCTCTTGACGATGCGACGTATAAGCTAAAGGAGGTTAGCCTGACGGGAGTTATCCGAACCCGCCTAAAACGGCTGATTTCGGCCAGTTTCCGCGTTGCCGTCGGTTGGCGCAGCCCGGCTATGCCGCCCTTCGCCGCCTTGCCCTGCCCCCGCGCTCTCGCAAAACTCTTCGACCCCAAACCGCCCTCGCAAGGCGGTTTGGGGCGCATGAGCTCGAATCCCGCTACCCTACCATCAGACGGGAGCCAGAAACGCAAGCGCGGGCAGGTTGCGCAGCACGCCAAACAGCAAAAACAGCGCGCCAATGCAGGCGACCACCCATGGGTTGAGCGGTATTTGCCTTAGCACATACCGCCCGGCGATCATGTGCACGAGCTCTGCAAGCACGATATAGGCGACGACCGGCAAAAGAGGGGTTAAAAACAAGTTGTAGCCGAGCGCCGCGCGGATATCCAAGTGGAAAAGCGCATGTAGTGCCCGGGTACCGCCGCATCCGGGACAGTATCGCCCCGTCAGAGCGCGCACCATGCAAAACGACACCGGGCTGACCGCTGGATCGTGGACAAACACGTAGACGCAAAGAGCGCCGAGAGCCGCGCACGCGGCAATTCCCAGCGCCCTTGAACGGATTTTATGGCTAATAGATGTCATAGAGGCTGTCGAACAGACCGTAGCTGCCGTACATCGATGCGGAACTGGCGATCATAACCACGATGAGCACGATGCCGGCGACGGCCAAGCCAAGCGTTACCCAGAAGAGAATCTTCGCCACCTTAGCCATCGACTTGGCACCCTCGTAGTCGCCTTGATTATACTTGCTGGACACCATGGCGCTGAACACGATGCCCACGATGCCGGGAATGGTGCCCAGGCAAGAGCAAAGCGACAGGATCGTCATGATGATGTTGCCTGCCAGGAATGTGGCCGGCTTGGGAGGCAGCTGCTGCTGATATCCGCCAAAGGGCGGCTGGCCGTAAGGAGGCTGGCCCTGTTGGTAAGGCTGTTGCGGGGCCTGCTGGTAGGGCTGCTGATACGGCTGCTGCGGTTGTTGGTAGGGCGACGAGTCGGGCTGCGCGGGTTGGCCCGTCGGCGCTTGCTGCTGGGGCTGAGGCGCTTCCTGCGCGGAGGGGGCTTCAGGGGTGTGGGGCGCCTCGCCTTCGGCATGGATATGGGGCTGCGCACCGGGCGCCGCGGGGAGCGGTTCCAGGCAGTTGGTGCAGCGCTGCGCCGCATCGGAGTTTGGGGCTCCGCATTTAGGGCAATACATGGTCATACCTCCCGGTAACATATCGTCTGGTATCGCAGGTGGCCTTGCCGCTAGTAGTACATGCCGAATTCTTGCATAATGCTGTTGATGGCCGCGAACGACCCGCCCAGCACGACGAAGAACAGGATCACCGCCAGCGCGAGCAGCGCAAGCGACACGAAGAACATGATCTTTGCCGCGGTGGACATCGCATTGGCTCCGCCATAATCCCCCTGGTTATACTTGCTGGAGACCATGGCGCTGAACACGATGCCGATGATGCCCATGATCAGGCCGTAGCACGTGCACAGCGAAAGAATCGTCATTACGATATTGCCCGCAAGAAAGGTACTGGGCTTGGGCGGTTGTTGATACGGCTGTCCGTAGGAAGGTTGCTGCGCATATGGATTCCCCTGCGGCGCTTCCTGCTGGGGATAAAACGGACCGGACTGTGAAGCTTCATGCGCGTGCCCGGATGGGGGAGGCGCAGGCGATTCATAGGGGTCGCCTGCGGGCGCTGCGGTCGACCCCGTATCATTTGTAGGCTCGGGGAGCGGTTCCAGACAATTTGTACAGCGCAGGGCGGCATCGGAATTGTGCGTGCCGCATTTGGGGCAAATCATGGGCATTCCTCCGATACTTTAATATTGAGCTGCCTTGCAATAAAATCAAAGCATAAGAGTATGAGGAAACTCCAACGTAACAAGAACCGCGGTTGGATCCAAGGCCCATATGAGCGATTGTATACGTATATGGCTATCCTAACCGATCATACGTCTTTTCGCAAGAAAAAAGCATGTTAGCTTACAAGTGATCCCCGGTTTTGCGCTGTGGCGATCGGCCTATGGCGACTTCCACTCCGCCTCAAGGTACGCAAGCACGCTATGGCGCTCGTGAGGGCCGATCACCTCGTCGGCCTTGGCAAGGATTTCCGGGCAGGCCCCCTGCACCGCAATCGCCGTGTCGGCGACGCGCATAAGGGGCAGATCGTTCAGGCCGTCGCCAAAGGCGACGATGCGCTTCGCGCCCGTGCGGCGCTTAAGGTCGAGCGCGGCAACGCCCTTATCCGCCATGCAACACTCTAAAAAGTAGCCGCCGGTATAGATATCCCGGTAATAGTCGTGGGGCAAGCCCGCGGCCGCCAGCTCGCGCACCGGGGCTTCAAGCGCCTGGAGTTCGGCGAGCGTCGCCACAAAAAAACAGCGCTCGCCATAGTGGGGGCCGTATTCCTCCACGCGCCGGTAGCGGGAATCGCCCGAGCGTATCTGCCTGCCGTAGTGCAGGTCGTACATCCCATCGCGCATAGAGCGATAGTAGATGCGAAATTCATCCTCGGCATCCATCGTATACAGCACCGGCGCGAGGTCGTGCCGATCG
>JAVBNW010000151.1:0-25817 GCA_031551255.1 Eubacteriales bacterium
CGACAGCGATATGCCGCCGTTTTCTCCGGCCTTCTTCGTGAGCGTTACGCGCACGGCCTTGGCCAGAACCGTTCCGAAGCCATCCTGCGTGGCGAACTGCTTATCTCCAATGGTCGAGCTCTCCGCGATTTTCAGCCAAGCGTTTGCGGTGCCGGGCTTGAGGATCTCGATTTTGTAGGAGCCTATGCGCGAGAAGACCTCGCACAGCGTAACCTCGTTAAATGCGGTGATGTCGTCAAACTCCACCGTAAGCGTAACGGTGCTCTGCGCGTTGTCGCCGGTCGCCCAGCGCGAGCCCAGCAGGCCGTCGACCGCCTTGTCCGCGGCGAACTGCGCGTCGTTATACCACACGTCGCTGGCGGTTACGCTCTTTCGGTTGGATGTCGAAACGAGGTTGAGCGACGCATCCTGTTCGTTTACCGCCTCGTATGTGGGGCCATCCACATAGCGCACCTGGAATTCGATCAGCGACATGGCAATCGCGCCGGAGGCGCTATTGATGTCGACGCGGATGCCGTCGCCCACGGCGCCGCCGAAGCCGTCCACCACGATGTTTTGCTTATCTCCCAGCGCGCCGCCGGCGTAGAAGGATACCCACTCGTCGCTCGTGCCGGGCGCGAGGTAGAATAGCTCGAAGGAGCTTACGCGGCTCGTGTGCTCGATCAGCGTGATCTCGTCGAATTTATAGGTATCCTTAAACAGCACCGTGAGCGAGGCGCTGCTTACGGCCTTCGTGGCCCAGCGGGTCGCCGCGTTTTCGTCGAGCGCGTATTCCGCGGGGAACGAGGCGCTGAACACGCTGTCGGCGGAGGCCGAGCTGCGGTAGTTTACGGTAACCAGGTTGATGGTCGGGTCCGCGTCGTTGCTCCACGCGATCTCGGGCTCGGGCGTAGAGGTCGGCGTGGGCGTGGGGGTCGGCGTGGGCGTAGGCGTGGGGGGGGGAGTAGGCGTCGGGCCGGGGGTGGTGGGCGTGCCGCCGAAGCACAAAAGCGCGGGCAGGTTGTTATCGCCCATGTACCAAACGTTTGTAAAATCCCAGCCCATATCCTGGTACGTCGTCTGGCTTTGGAAATGGCTGTAGGGCGCGCCGGTCGCGTGCACCGAGGTGATCTGATCCTCGGTGGGCGTGATGGTCGGCTGAAGCGCGTACATGCACATGCGCGTCATATCCTCGCGCGCGTAGTTGTTATCCAGCGTGCCGGGGTAGACGCCCGTGCCGCCGCACAGCCGGTTGGCGTTCTTCGTATAATAGGTTTCCAGGCTGGGGGCGAGGGAGACGGAGTCGGTGATCTTGGGCGTGGAAGCGGATAGGCCGCACGCCGTATGACCGGCCTCGATTTTACCGGTGGAGTACGTGCGGTTGATTTGGCTTCCGCCGCCCAAAGCACCGGTGATGCCCGCCGCGTGGCCGTTGGGGGATTTGATGTCGGCGGTGTTGTAGCAGTCGTTGATGTAATCCCCGCCGCCGCCGGCGTTGATGCCGCCTGCGTTGCTATTGCCCACGATGGCGCCGGTGTTGAGGCATTCTTCGATGGTGCACGTATATCCGGTGCTGCACACGATGCCCGCTGCGGAGCCCGAACCGGTGATGGCGCCGTCGTTGCGGCATTGGAGGATCCGCGACGCGTGCGCGGTGCCGGCGATGCCGCCGGGGCTACCCGAGGAGATGCTCCCCGAAAAGCTGCAATCGGTGATGGTGGCGTTGGACAAGTGCCCTACTACGCCGCCGATCGTGCCGGAGGGATCGTCGATGTCGGCGCGTACATGGCAGTTTTCGATAACCGTTCCGGTTGAGGCATTCCCGACGATGCCGCCTTTATAGTGGGCGTGGATCGAGTAGCTGATGTCCGACACGTTGAGGTTCTTGATCGTGGCGCCTTGGGTGGTTCCGAAGACGCCTTCGCCCGAACCGTTGATCGGCAAGCATTTAAGGCCGCTGATCGTATGGCCATTGCCGTCAAAGTAGCCTGTGAACGGCCTGGCGTCCCAGCCGATCGGCGTCCAGTTCGACGCCCCCTGCTGCGTCATCTGGATGTCGGCCATGAGCTTATAATATTTTACAAAATCCAGCTGATGAATATAAAAAAGGTCGGTTTCCGTATAGATGAGGTACGGGTCGATGTTGGTGCCCGAGCCCGCGACGGTATTGAGCGTCATAAGGGACATGCCGCCCGAGCCGGTGACGATCGCCCCTTGGTCGTCGGTTACGACGCTTGCGGCGAACGCGCTGGACGAAATACATACGAGGGCGACACATAGGAGCACGGATGCGAGTTTTTTCATAGCGATTCTCCTATCATTTTTCTTAGAGGCAAACGCAAAGGGCAGCGCGTGAACCCATTCACCGCCTTTCTTCATTCAATTTTCTGGGATGGGATATATTTCTATAAAGAAGCATGAAAACCTTCTATAAGAACTTTTGTAGGATTAAAAAGAATTTTTATTCGGCGAATAACGCGAGCGCAATGGATATATCGAGCATAGCTACAGGGGGAATGGACAAAATGTTATGTTTGCGTTAAGGCAATTTCGAGGTATTTTAATGGCGCGTGGCGCGATTCGGTAGTACGATAGACGGGCATGACGAGAGAATATAGAATTCACATGAGCGTATGAGTGGAGTTGAGCGGATTGGCAAATCTCATCACCCGTTTCTTTGCGGTGGACCGCATGGTGCGGCCGGAGCACATCCAAGGAGAGCTGCCCACTACGCGGGATGCCTACCGGGAGGTCATAGGCATCGCGATTCCGTCGGTGGTGGAGATGGTCTTCATGTCCGTCATCGGCTCGATCGACGTAGTGATGGTGGGCTCCCTGGGCTATGAGGCGATTGCGGCGGTAGGCCTGACGGGTCAGCCGCGCATGATTTTATTGGCCATGTTTTTTGCGCTGAACGTGGGAGTTACCGCGATCGTGGCCAGAAGGAAGGGGCAGGGGCTTCCGGAGGAGGCCAACCGCACGCTGCGCAACGCCCTGGTCATCATCATGGGCATGACGGCGCTGATGATGGTGCCCGCGCTGCTGCTCTCCCGCCCGCTGATGCAGCTGGCCGGCGCACAGGCGGATACCATAGACATGGCGACGACATACTTTCAAATCCTCGCGTGGTTTTTGCCCGTCAACGCGTTGACGATGTGCATCAACGCCGCGCAGCGCGGCGTGGGGAATACCCGCATCACCATGTATGTGAACATCACCGCCAACGTCGTCAATGTGATTTTTAACTACCTGCTCATCGGCGGCAACTTTGGTTTTCCAGCACTAGGGGTGGCGGGGGCTGCGTACGCCACCGGCATAGGCTTTTCCGTCGGGTTGGTTTTGTGCCTCATTTCCATCTTTAACACCAGGTACGGCGATCAGTTTTTGCGTATCTCGCTTCGGGACGATTGGCGGCTTAACAAGGATACCATCAAGTCGATTCTCAAGGTGGGCGGCAATGCGATGATTGAGCAGGTCGCCATGCGCTTGGGTTTCTTCGTCTACGCGATTATCGTAGCGGGGCTGGGCACGCAGTCCTTCGCAGCGCACCAGGTCGCCATGCAGTTTTTGAATTTTTCCTTTACCTTCGGCGACGGGCTGGCCGTGGCCGGCACATCGCTCGTAGGGCAGATGCTCGGGCGCAAGCGGCCGGATATCGCCGTGATATACGGCAAGTGCTGCCAGCGGCTTGCGCTGGCGGTGAGCTTTTTGCTTGCGGCAATCGTTGTGATCTTCCGCTACCCGCTCGTGAGCATCTTTTTAGACGGCGCGGATCCCATCAACGCGGTTCCCTTCGCCATCGCGCTTAATATGATGTTTATGGTGGCGCTGTTTCAACCGGTGCAAACCTCTTCCGTCGTGATCTCGGGCTGTCTACGCGGCGCGGGCGATAATTTATACGTAGCGCTGGTGATGATCATCTGCGTGGTGATCATCAGGCCCGTGCTCAGCGTGGTGGCGGTGTACATGCTTCATATGGATCTTATTGGCGCGTGGTCGGCGTCCCTGATCGATATGAGCGTGCGCCTGGTACTGATGTACTGGCGGTTTACCGGCGGCAAGTGGCATAACAAAAGGGTATAAAACAGACCGAAGTCTAGATTGCGCGGCGCGCCAAGGCCCAGATGGGCTCCGGCACGCCGCCTTTATTTTGCGGGGACAGGGCTACCAAAACAGACGGTTACGGGGTATGATAGCGCTATTGTCGTGGTCGGTTCATTTTTTCGCGCGGGAGGTTTCATACATGCAATACAGGGTCAACCCCCAAAATGGAGATCGGCTTTCGATTCTCGGATTTGGGTGCATGCGCTTTGTCAAGGATGAAAAAGACGTGGAACGCCAGGTTGCCTCGGCGATCGAGCAGGGGGTGAATTATTTTGACACCGCCTACATTTACCCCGGCAACGAGGCCGCACTGGGCCGAGCGCTGACAAAGGAGCGTCGGGATAAGATCAACATCGCGACGAAATTGCCTCCGTATCTAGTCAAGCGCACCGGGGACGCCGAGAAGATTTTTTTGACGCAGCTTGCGAGGCTAAAAACCGACCGCATCGACTATTATCTTATTCACATGCTTCCGGATGTAGGCGAGTGGGAGAGGCTTGCACGCTGCGGCCTACTGGAATGGATCGCGCAAAAAAAGGCATCGGGGGAGATTCGAAACATCGGGTTTTCCTACCACGGCGGGCGCGAGGAATTTAAGCGGCTGATAGACGCCTATTCATGGGGATTTTGCATGTTGCAGTACAATTACCTGGATGAATACAACCAGGCGGGCAGGGAAGGGCTTCAATATGCATCGGAGAAGGGCTTGCCCGTGATGGTGATGGAGCCCCTGCGCGGCGGGCGGCTTGCCAACCTTCCCAAAGAAGCGGCCAGTGCGTGGAACGATGCGCCTGCCAAGCGCTCCAGCGCGGAATGGGCGCTTCGGTGGGTGTGGAACCACCCGCAGGTAACCACGGTATTATCCGGCATGAATACACAGGCGATGCTCGATGAAAACATCCGCGCGGCCTCAGACGCGCGCGCGGAAAGCCTGACAGAGCCGGAGCTTGCGATGTTTACCGCCGCAAAGGCCGTGCTCACGCAAAAAACCAGGGTGGCCTGCACGGGCTGCGGCTACTGCATTCCATGCCCGCGCGGCGTGGACATCCCGCTGTGCTTTTCCTGTTATAATGATATGGAAACGGAGAGCTCGTTCCGTGCGCGCTTTAACTATGTCTTAAGAACGCACAACCACAACGCTTCCCTGTGCAGCGAGTGCGGGGCTTGTGAGGCGCGCTGCCCGCAGCATATTGCCATTCGAAAAGAACTTGCGCGCGCCGCCAAGGAGCTCGAGCGCTTCCCCTACCGCCCCATGCGTTTCGCACTAAGGAAGGTAATGCGGCGCTCATCATGAGGCCGCACAGATTGCAGTTCCCTAAAAATGCCCTATTCAGTGGACTTACTGCCACTAGGATGTAAAATCCAGCATGTGAAAATGTAAAATTCACTTGCTTTCGATTATCTGTGTTGCTATAATGCAAAGAGATTGAAAAGTATACATGATGAAATGTGGGCGTATTCCATACTATGTGGAATCGCGCATGGGGAATAGAGAAACGAAACGCGCGTTTCGCAAGTCAGGAGGAGAATGGGTGACAGCAGCGACGTTATCCAAGGAGACCAAAAGGGCGGTGAAGCGCCGCAAATGGGGTGCGGGCGAAGTCAAGAAGCATATTGCCTATCTATTCATGCTTTTGCCGGGCTTCGTATTTCTGTTTGTGTTTGCTTACATGCCCCTGCCCGCCGTTTTAATGGCGTTTAAGCGCTATCAACTGGCTATACCCCCCGCCGGTTTCTGGCTCCAGAACCGCTTTTTGTACTCGTTGTTCTATAACAGCCCGTGGACCGGCCTTGATAACTTTCGCTTTATCTTCTCATCTCCCGACTTTGGCATCTTCATGCGCAACACGCTGGGCTACAACATACTGTTCATGTTCGTGGGCCTGGTCTTCGCGGTGGGCATCGCGGTGGGCATCAACGAGCTGCGCCAAAGGGTTTTGGCCAAATTCTACCACACCGTGCTGTTCTTGCCGTATTTCCTTTCGTGGATCATCGTCACCTACATCGTCTACGCGTTTATCTCTTCCAAGGGCATTATCAACAGGACGCTCGAATCGATGGGAATGGCATCGATCGACCTTTACTCAAAAACCAACATCTGGCCCTTCATTTTCTTGTTCGCCAACATTTGGCGCTATGCGGGCAACAACTCCATCATCTATCTGGCTACCATCACAGGCTTTGACCAACAGCTCTACGAAGCCGCATCGATCGACGGCGCGGGCAAGTGGAAGCAGTTTCGCTTCATCACGTTTCCGCTGCTCATCCCCACCATCATTCTTTTGCAAATTCTGGCGATCGGACGCATTTTGAACGGCGATTTCGACATGTTCTGGAACCTGCCCAACGGCTCGGGTTCTATTCGTGCGGCGACGCTTACGCTGGACGTATATGTGTACGGCGCTATGAGAACAGCCCAGCATTTAGGGCTTCCTTCGGCGGCGGCCTTCTTTCAGTCCATAGTCGGTTTTTCCCTTGTGCTGATCACAAACGGCATCGTACGCAAGGTGCAGCCCGATATGGCGATGTTCTAACCGCCGCGCGTAGCATAGAAAGGAGGCCATGGACATGACGGCAACCAATCCCGCCGCTCAGAAGCGTGCCGACAAAAAGATGAAATACAAAGATATGAACCAGCTTTCCACCGCTGCGAATCTCGTTTGGCATTTGGTGTTTCTGATCGGCATTACATGCTGCATCGTTCCGCTATGGATCGTCATCGCCGCTTCTCTTACGCAGGAGCAGGCGCTCGTAATGAACGGCTACGGCTTTTGGCCGAGTGAGTTTTCGGTGAACGCGTATACGTTCTTGTTCCTGTCGGGCGGCGGCGCCATCAGCGTTGCGTACAAAAACACCCTCATCTCCACGCTGGCCGGCACGGTTCTGTGCGTAATTTCCGTAGGCCTGTATGCCTACCCGCTTTCTCGCAAAGAATTTCGCTTTTCCAAATTTTTTACCTTCTATTCGTTTTTCTCCATGCTCTTTAATGCAGGTACAGTCGCCTTTTATATGCTGTGCTCGCAGATTCTGCACATCAACAACACCCTATACGCGCTGTTTTTGCCGATGAGTTTCAGCGCATACTGGGTGATCATTATGCGTACGTTTTACCGATCCAACGTTCCTGACGAGGTCATCGAATCCGCGCGCATCGACGGAGCGGGCGAGTGGAGAACCCTTGTGCAAATCGTCGCGCCGCTGGCGATACCGGGGTTTGCCACCGTGGCGCTGTTCGCGGCCGTCGGCATTTGGAACAACTACTTCAACTGCCTGCTCCTGGTCAACGACCGCGAGCACATCAACCTTCAGTATACCATCTCCGAAATCCTAAAATCCGTGCAGTTCCTCAAGGAAATGGCCTCCTCCGCGGGCGGCGCGGGGCAGGCCGCGGGTTCGATGGCGCTTTCGGATATGCCTGCGGAGTCGTTCCGCATGGCGATGGCCGTGGTGACCATGGGCCCGATCATCCTGGCGTACCCGTTTTTCCAGAAGTATTTTGTCAAGGGCTTGACAATCGGCGCCGTGAAGGGATAAAGTATTCCGGGTCTTCGCCGAAACGCAATTTGTTCCCTTTAGAGGGCATTGCCCTTTAAAAAATAAATGGAGGAGAAATCAAGTATGAAGAAAGCTATCCTGTCCTTGATGCTGGTTCTTGCGATGGTGTGCATGCTGGCCGCCTGCCAGTCCGGCACGCCGTCGAGCCAGCCCGCAGCACAGACCAGCGCTGCCACGGATACCACGAAATCTGCGGAAGCCGCTGCGACGACGGCTGCGGCCGACCCCGCTACCAGCGACTATGCGCCCTATAAGCTGACCTACTACATGTATTCCACCAAGCCTTCCGATCAGGCGAAGGTCGTGGCGGAAGCGATCGACAAGATCATCCAGCCCAAGTTCAACGCGACCATCGAGTTCATCATGGTTGCGGGCGCCGACTGGAACGAGAAGGCAATCGTGCCGCTTAGGGCCGGCGAGAAGATCGACATCTTCTGGACGCCTGAGTGGATGCAGTACATGTCCAACATCCAGAATGGCTCTTTGCTGAAGCTAGACGATCCGGAAGGCCCCTATGGCGACCTGATCAACACCTATGCGCCGGACACCGTGACCGAGCTGGGCGACTTCGTCCCCGCTAATCGCGTGGGCGGCTATCTGTACGGCGTGGCCACGCACAAAGAGCTGTGCGTCCCCGGCGGCCTGATCTGGAACCAGGATCTGGTCGAGAAGTACAACATCGACATCAACTCCATCGACACCCCCGAGAAGCTCGAAGTCGTTCTTGAAGAGTTCAAGAGCACCGACGAGTACAAGGGCGGCATGTATCCGCTGCTGTCCTCGGGCAACTGGTCCGCGTTCGACGCGTTCATCCAGGGCTATATGGCCGATATGGAGCCGATCTCCATGTACATCGGCGAGCCGAACGCCACCGACGGCGAACCGATTCTCGTGTGGGATTCCCCCGAGCAGAAGGAACGCGTCGCCATCATGAAGAAGTGGTACGACGCGAAGTACCTGCATCCCGATTCCTACCTCGAAACCTTCACCAACATCGACTACCTCAACGCCGGCAACTTCTTCGTATCCACCGACTTCGTTCTAAAGGGCGGCCAGGTGAAGGCCAAAGAGCTGATGGGCTCGTCCGGCAACTCCAACCTCAGGCTTGTCGAGGTTCAGACCTCCGCCTCCGTCAACGTCACCACCCATGCCGGCGGCTCCATGCTGGGCATTCCGATCACTTCCGAAGATCCTGTTCGCGCAATGCTCTACATCAACGAGATGCATCAGAACGCCGAGCTGCTCAACACCATGGCCTGGGGCGTCGAGGGCGTGCACTACACCCTGAACGACAAGGGCATGGTTCTGCCGAAGGAAATGAACGGCTGGTCCGACTCGCACGGCGGCATGTGGACTCTGGGCGACCAGTTCAAGCAGCTGCTCTCCGCAAACGAAGATCCCGAGAAGTACAACCAGATGCAGGCGCTCACCAACGAAGCTTGGGCGCACGAATCTCTGGGTTTCCGCTTCGACCGCACCGGCTTTGACGGCGAGTACGCCGCGGTTTACAGCATCATGAAGGCCTACAGCCGCTCCCTCCGTTGCGGCGTCAACACCGAGAGCTACGACAAGATGCTGGGCGAGCTCGAGGCCGCCGGCATCCAGAGGGTTTACGAAGCCGCCAAGACGCAGTACGCTGCGTGGAAGGCTGCCAAATAAGTTTTCCTTAGTTCTTGAAAGATCCTCCGGCTTATAGCCGGAGGATCTTTTTGCAAAGCAACTGTGCTGCAAAAAGCTTTTTTGTTCAGCCGGCGCCCTTTTTGAAGCCCGGCGATCATGCTGCGGTCGAATCCGTATAATAAAGCCGGCTAACCCCAAATAAAGAGCAATCGAGCAGATCTATTCCCGGATGGCGGCGTCGAGCTTAGGTCAGCGTAGCTTAAGGCATTTCACGCCGAAGGCGTGTCCCGAAGGGTCGCTTCCTTACGCCTCCTTGCCCCGCGATAAAATCTCTTGCTCGCCTGCCTCGTTTTTGAAGTTGGCCGACCATATTACTTCCGGAAGCAAAAAGGAAAAGCGGATTTTATGCCGAAGTATCAACACGATGAGTTGGGGAATGAGGGGGAAAATCACATGCAAACTACACAGCTCGGAAGAACGCGCCTGCGCGTTACCGTGGCGGGGCTCGGCACCGGTGGCCACTCCCGCGTGGGCATAGCCCAAGGCGAGGAACACGCGGCGAAGATCGTCAGGGCGGCATACGATGCGGGCGTCAACTTTTTCGATACTTCTGCGGTATACGGCACGGAAGCTGCCCTTGGCACGGGGCTTGCGGGCATTGCGCGCGATGGGTATATTCTTTCCACAAAGTTTCCCTACAAAGACAAGCAAGGCGCGGTTCACAAGCCGGAGGTGCTGATGGCCGCTCTGGAAAACAGCCTTAAGCTGCTTAGGGTCGATTGTGTGGATATCTACCACTTGCATGCATTGGTGGCCGAGGATTATGCTCAGGCTAGCGAAACGCTGTTCCCGGCCATGATCAAGGCGAAGGAACAGGGCAAATTGCGCTTTTTCGGCGCCACCGAGCTGTTCAGCGTCGATACGGGGCATGAAATGTTTGCCCGCGCCCTCAAGGACGACTTTTTCGATGTTATAATGGTAGGCTACAATCTGCTCAACCCTTCCGCGGCCGAGCGCGTGTTTCCTATTACTATGGAAAAGGGCGTCGGCGTACTGTGCATGTTTGCCGTGCGTTCGGCGCTCTCCAATCCGGAAAAGCTCGGTGCCGAAATACTGCGCATGGCCGAGACGCAGCAGATCGACGAGGCGCTCGTCGGATCTGTGGATATACTCGACTTTTTAACGGAAAACGGCGCGGCGCGAAGCATCATGGAGGCTGCATACCGCTTTTGCCGCCATACGCCGGGCATCGACGTAACGCTGACCGGCACCGGCAGCCTTGATCACCTGCATGACAACCTGCGCTCCATTGAGATGCCGCCCCTGCCCGGAGATATTCTGGGAAAGCTCCGCGCGATGTTTGGGCGGGTCGATTGCGTCAGCGGAAACTGACATGCAGATTGGGCGCGCGAATCCTGTGAAAGACTTGGGGAGGCCCTGCGAAACACTTGCGATCGACGCCGCAAACATCGGCAAGTTATACTGCCGCTTCTGAACGGCGTGCTTTGTCGTATCGAAGAAGGGTTGCGCACACAGCGGAAGGACCGGCTTGCGACGGCCGTTAAGGAATGCGGTCTCCGACCATACGTTTTTCTATTGGGTGTTTACCGATATTTTCAAAGAGGGCGGAGAGGCCCGGAGGCGTTACTCGGGAGCAGACGAAGCATACATGCCTTGCCGCCGACGAAACCGGCATATTGCGCATCGCGTTGGTTCTGCGCCGCGGAGTGTCGCGCCGCTGCGCGAGGAGTAAATATGGAGGTGAACGGCGTCCGGCGGAGCCATAGCCCCGCCGAACGCCGCCTGTTTTAATGTAACAAAACCACAAAATCTCTACAGTCGGCCGGTGAAAGATGCGTACGCTCTGGGAAGGCAGGCTATTCGCCTTTTTCGCCTTTTGTCATAGCTTCGAGCACGGCCACTCTTACATCTTCAAGAGAGAGGCCCTTTTCCTTTGCGATGCGCGCAAGATCGTCGAACTCCGCCTTGGATCGGCGCACGCCATAGCCGAATGCCGTTTTGACGCGCACGCTGCCGTAGCAGGTTTCCACGGCCGTCATCTCGCGCGTTAGCATATAGCGGCGGCTGATGCTCTCTCGCACCCCCAAAGTAGTGGTATGCCGAAGGAGCAGCGCCGCCATCGCCGGGGCGTCCTCTTTTTTGCACATGCAGGTAAGAAGGGCGCCCTGGCGGCTCTTCTTCATGCCGATGGAGATGGTGTATACATCCAGCGCGCCTTCCTCCAGCAAAATCTGCTGCGCAAACGCGATGGCTTCGGGCGTCATATCATCCAGGTTGCAGCTCAGTTCCGCCACCTCGCCGCCTTCCTGTGCGGTTTCACCCAGGATAGCCCGCACGCAGTTCGCGGCCTCGAAATCCTTCTTGCCCATGCCGTACCCGATGGCGGATGCGGCCATGACGGGCATGCTTGCAAAGCCCTGGGCAAAGCGCTTGAGCAGGGCTGCGCCGGTGGGAGTGCACAACTCGCCGCGCACCGCGCCGCCGTATGTGGGCACGCCGCGCAGAATGTGCGCGGTGGCCGGGGCGGGCACCGGCAAAATGCCGTGCGCGCAGCGCACGTTTCCGCTGCCCACGTGTACCGGCGATGCAGTGACTTTGTCCGGCGCGAGTTCATCCATCAGCATGCATACGCCTATGATGTCCGCGACCGCATCCATGTTGCCTACTTCGTGGAAGTGGATTTCCGATACAGGCTTGCCGTGCGCATGGCTCTCCGCGTCGGCGATCAAAGCATATACGGCCAATGCGTCTTTGCGCACCTTGGCGGAAATGGGCAGGCGGCCGAGCAGGGCCTCGATGTCGGCGATGCCGCTATGCTCGTGATCGTGGCTGTGGGGGTGATCGTGGCTATGCCCATGGTCATGTGAATGGCTGTGAGCGCTATGGGTGTGGCGGTGCACGCGGCCGGGCGCGCGGGCGCTTATGCGAATGCGGCCGCGTTCAGGCGCGTGGTTATGGTCGTGATCGTGGTCGGCCGCGCCCGTACCTACATCTTCGCTCTCTTCCTCCGCTCCATGCACGGTTACCGAGATGTGCGTGCCCACGATGCCGCACTTGGAAGACGGCTCCGCCCTCACCTCCACCCCGGGGATGCCCAACGCATTCAGCCGCGACAGAAAATCATCCCTATTTGGGTGCAATTCGAGTAGCGCCGCCATCAGCATGTCGCCCGCGGCGCCCATATTGCATTCAAGATATAACGTCTTCATCAGAAATCTTCCTTTCGGCATCTTTTTTATTGACGGCTTGTTCGCCGGGCCGCGCAGCCCATGGCGGCCCAGGGTTCATCTTCATCCGCTCCTCCACCGACTAAGCGACTGGCAGCGCGATGCGCCGCGTGCACACGATATCAAGCAGGGCGGGGGAGTGGCTTATCGCCAGCAGGCCGATGTCGCGCCGGGCGGTTTCTTCGAGCAGGAAGCTCCATATCTGGCTCTGCGTAATCAAATCCAGCATGGTGCTGATTTCATCCGCAAGCACAAAGCGCGTGCCTTCGCCCAGTGCCCGCGCGATGCAGAAGCGCTGGAGCTCTCCGCCGGAAAGCTCCGTGGGCCAGCGGCTTAGCCAATCCCGCTCGATGCCCAGACCGCTTATGACTTCCGGCGCGATGGAGCCGCCCTCGGCCAGCACATCGCGCATGCGCATGCGCGGATTGATCGCCAGCTCCGGATGTTGCCATATCATCTGCACCGGGCTGCGCCCTTTTGCGGGCAACGGCGCGCCGCCTATAAGCACTTCGCCGCCATCGGGCTTTTCGTAGCCCGCGAGAATTTTGCACAGCGTCGTTTTGCCTAGTCCGCTGGGCGCGTCGAGCCCCAGACGCTCGCCGCTTTCCATCGTAAAGGAAAATCCATTAAGAATCAACCGGCCTTCGCTCACATAGCGAAAGCTCAAATTCCTTGCCTCGAGCGTCATGCCGGTCCCTCCGCATCCGCAAACAAGCATCGAGCGTGACCTCCGCGCACGGGCGCATACGGAACGGGGCTTTGACAGGGCGCTTGTACGCGCGGGCATCGCGGGGCATAGGGGCAGCCTGTCCACATTTCTCCGACGTATGGCTGCCCTCCCGGCGTCGGCCGGAAGCCGTTGCGCGGCATGGCGCGCCACAAGGCCCGGGTGTAGGGATGGCGCAGCGTCTCTTCCGATATGAAATCTTCTGTGGAGGCATCCTCTACGGTAACGCCCGCATAGAACACGGCGATCCGGTCCGCAACCTCAAGCGCCAGCTCCAAGTCGTGGGTGATGAGCAGCACGGCCGCACCCGCATCCGCTATTTCGCGAAAGTGCCCCAACACGCGCCTTGCAGCACTTTCGTGCAGCCCCGGCGTGGGTTCGTCGGCGATAACGAGCTTGGGGTTTCCCATTGCGGCTGTGGCGATGAGCACCCGCCTGGCCATGCCACCGGAGAGCTGAAACGGGTAGAGGGCATCGATTTCTTTCCCGAGGCCGTAGCGCGCGAGCGCGGCGCGCGCCGCCTGCCTGGAGGCCCCATCGCGCCTACCCTTGCGCACCTGCGCGCCGGTTTTCATCAGGGGATCGAGGTAGGCGACGCTCTGCGGCACCAGTACGATCTCGCTGCCGCGCAACCGGCGTATGTTCTCGCGCGTCAGCGGCTCGTCCCGGTAGAGCATCTCGCCCTCAAGGGAAGCGTTGTACGGCAAAATATCCATGATCGCGTGCGCAAGCAGGCTTTTGCCCGAGCCGCTGGAACCCACCACCGCCACCATCTCGCCCGCGTGGATGCGCAAGTGCATATCGCGGATTGCCGTAAAGTCGGCCTTTGCAAAGCCCTTCGCGTATTGCGAAAAGCGGATGGACACGCCGCTGACCGTAAGAATCTCTTCCCGGTTTGCCATATCCATCCTCCTATTCATGCGCGCTCTTAGGGTCGGTCAGCTTGCGCAGCGAGCTTCCGGCAAGGTAAAAGAGAGCCACCGTTATCATCAGTGCAAGGCCGGGAAACGCCGCGAGCCACCACTTGCCCATCGCCAAATAGCGCATGCTCTCGGAAAGTATGATGCCGATGGCGGGCTGTTCCGGAGAAAGGCCAAAGCCGAGAAACGTAATGCTCGCCTCGTGCAGAATCGCGTGCGGGAAGAGCAGGATAAGGCCGACCAGAAACTGCGGCAATACATGCGGCAGCATATGCTTTGCGATGATGCACGCGCCGCTTACGCCAAGCTTGCGCGCCGCGCCTACGTAGACGCTTTGCTGAAGCTGTAACATCTCGCCGCGCAGAACGCGCGCGAGGGACATCCAGTGGGAGAGCGTTATGCCGATTACTACGCCCTTAAATCCCTTGCCCGCGGCAAAGGACACCAGGATGAGCAGCAGGATATGCGGAACCCCCATGATAAGGTCGATCAGCCAGGATATGGCGGCATCCGCCGCCCTGCCCGCCATCGCTGCGAAGGAGGCGAGGCCAAGCGCAATCAGCGCGGATAGGCATGCGGTAAGGGAGCCTATGCGGATGCTCATCGACAGGCCGCACAGTGTTCTGGCGAACATATCCCGGCCCATCCAATCCGTTCCAAACGGGTATTGCGCACAGGGCGCGAGGTTTTTGCGGGAGAAATCCGCGGTCATGGCCGCATCCTTCATCGCGACGCCCGCAAACGCGATGGCGAGCAGCAAGAGCGCGCAAAAGATCAGAAGGAGCGCCAGGGCGGCGCGCCGGTTGTTCAAACCCTGCGCCACAATCCTCATCAATTTTTTCATGGCTTGTTCGCCCCCCGGCGCATGCGCGGATCGACGGCGCCGTATAAAAGGTTTGCGGCAAAGTTGCCCAGGAACACGATGGCCGCGCTGACGACTACGGTGCCCAGAAGAAGGGGCACATCGCCGCCTAATCCCGCCGTGACCGCCGCCTGCCCCAGGCCTGGATAGGAAAAAATCTGTTCCACCAGCACGGAGCCTCCGAAAATTTCGCTGATGGACGCAAATTGCAGCGTGATCGCGGGCAAAAGCGCGTTGCGCGCGCTGTGCGAAAGCGCGATGCGAAGGCGGCTTTCGCCACGCGCAAGGGCAAACAGTGCATAGTCGCTCTGCATGGCGTCGATCATTTTTTCGCGGGTGTGCAATGCGATGGGGGATACTCCTGCCACGCTCAGCGTAAGCGCCGGGAGCACCGCGTGGCGCAGCTTGTCCGCAAGCGTTACCGCGGAGGCTTCTACACCGATGGGCACGCTCAGGCCGATAGGCAAAACCCTCAGCCAAACCGCAAAGATCATTAAAAACATAAGCGCAAGCCAAAAGGTAGGCGTACTTGCGATAAACAGCGAACAGCTTTGTATCAGCTTGTCCGGCCAGCGGCCCTTGCACATGCCGGCCACGATGCCCAGCAGAAAGCCGATGATGCCTGAAAACACCCACGCAAAGGCCATCAGCCATAGGGAATTGGCGAGTTTGCCCGCGATGACCGACGCGACGCCACGGCGGTACAGCAGCGAAACGCCCATGTCTCCGCGGAAAAAATCTCCCGCCCAGGCCAAGAATCGATCCACGGGCGAATGGGCTATCCCCCAGTAGGCCTCCAGCTTTGCGATTTGCTCGGGACTTAAAGACCCCAGGGCCGTCTGGCCGACGTTGACCTGCAAAGGATCGACCGGGGAAAGCGAAACCAGCGCAAACGTTGCGATGCTTACGCTGATGAGCAAAAGAACCATTCTTACCAGGTTTTTCGCGGCAAACGCCAGGTATTTTTTCAACGTGTTCATCCTCAGCAACTATTCCCAACTCCACCAATCCACGTTGTTGACGATGGACCAGCCGTGGCCGTGCGGGTGCAGCTTTTGCTCGGCAATGGTAAGGCCCGAGCGCACCCAGTATAGGTGATCGATGTTTACCAACCACACCCACGGCACGTCGGCGGCGATCAGTTCGCCCGCCTGTTGCCATAGCTTGTACGATGCTTCAAGGTCGGAGCTCACCAGCGCTTCGTCCATCTTTTGGTCCACTTCGGCATTGGCATATGGAGAATACCTCGCCAGCCCGGTTTCAGGCATCGTATGGTAGATGTTGTAAAGCTCCATCGGCGTGTGCGCGCCCCAGCCCCACACCATCGGCTCGCTCTGCGCCCGGCCGTAGGCGACATCCCAGCCGACGCCTTCGATCGACGCCGCGATGCCCAGCTCTTTGAGCTGGTTCGCCGCATCCGCCGCCAGCGCCTGCCGAACGGAGTCGCTCGCGGGGTAGAGAATGGAAAGCTCCGCGCGCACACCGCCATTTTCGCGGATGCCGTCGTTTCCGGCAACCCAGCCCGCTCCTTCGAGCAGCGCAATCGCTCCTGGGCGGTCGTAGGCCGCCTTATATGCTTCGCTAAACCAGGGCATTTTGTCGCATACGCTATATGCGGGCGTGCCGAAGCCGCCGAGTACGTTGTCGATCATCGCCTCGCGGTCGAGTCCGATGTTGATCGCCTTGCGAACCGCGATATCCTGCGTAACATCGTTGCCGATACCGCCCTCCCTCGCCACGACGGGCAGGTTAAGCCCACGGTTGTCCACCGTTTCGACGCGGAGCAAGCCATACCCATCCATAGTTTGATCGGCGTAGGGCGCGGCGGTGTAGATTACGTCGGCCTGCCCGGCCTTTGCGGCGGCAAAGGCAGCATCCTCGGCCATAAAAAGCACCGTCACCTTCTTTATCAGCGGGGCGTCGCCGTAATAGCCCGGATTGGCCTCGAAGATGGCCTGTTGACCCTTATCCCACTGCTTAAGAACATAACGGCCCGAGCCGATAGGGTTTTCGCCGTAGCCGGGGCCGTAGGCGTGCTCGGGCACGATGCCGACGATGGCCATGGTATAGGGCCAGATCGAATACGCATGCGTCATGAAAAACAGCACCTTCGTCTCATCCACAGCTTCGGCACGGTCGAGCATGGTAAAGTCGTTAACCGTGCTTGTAGCCTTTACCGTGTTATACGTAAACGCCACATCGGCGGCCGTGAGCTTCTCGCCATCGGCAAACCGCGCGTCGTCTCGAATCTTCACCGTCCAAACAAGCCCGTCTTCGCTTGCGGAGATATCGGTCGCCAGATCGAAGGCGATGGTAAGATCCGGCGCGGTGACCGTCAGCGTGCTTTGGATAAGGGGTTCGTGTACGTGCTCGCCCGCGCCCCAACCATGGGCCGGGTCGAAGCCCGCCTCGGGCTCGGAGGCGGGGTCCATCACGACGATAACGGAAGATTCGTCGCGGGCCGTGCCGGGGAGCTCCGCCCGGGAGCAGCCTGCGATCAAGATCGTCAAAAGCAGGCATACGATAGCCCGCACCGCATATCGACTCAAATCATCAACGCCTTTTCCACAAAAAAATAACCGCGAAGGCGTCGCCAAGCTTTGGCGCGCTATGCCTTCGTGGCACGTATCTTTCCGTATGGCCGTATGGATAGTCCGTTCGCGCCTTCATGGCGCGCATCGAGATATAGTGTATAGGAATCGCTTCATTTTGTCAATCGGCATTGACATATATAAACGATATGATAACTGCTCATTGACTTTTTTTTAGCTGCGTGCTATCGTCAGCGCTATCATTAGCGTTCTTGAAGGGGAGGATGGCTGTGGATCACAGGATTGCCGCCAGCGGCATCATCAAGGATTTGGGCCGCGTCGCCGTCGCATATTCGGGCGGCGTGGATTCGACGCTTCTTCTCAAGCTCGCCAGAGACGTGCTCGGGTCCGAAAACGTGCTCGCGCTCACCGCGCATGCGCAGCATCACTCCGAGCGGGAAGTAGCATTTGCCAAGGATTTGGCGGAAAAAATCGGCGTAGGGCATGCGATCGTGCCGATGGATCTCTATGCTATTGAGGGGATGGAGTACAACCCGCGCGACCGTTGCTATATCTGCAAGCGCGCGGTGTTCTCCAAGCTGTGGGACGAGGCCCGCGCGCGAGGTTTCCAGGTGCTGTGCGACGGCAGCAATGTGGATGACGAAGGCGACTTTCGCCCCGGTATGCGCGCGGTTGCCGAGCTTATGGTGCGCAGCCCTTTGCGCGAGGCGGGGTTTCGCAAGGCCGACATCCGCGCGCTGTCTGCAGAGCTTGGCTTGCCCACCGCCACGATGCCCGCGCTAGCCTGCCTTGCGACCCGGATTCCCTACGATACGAAGATCACCGACGAATCGCTGCGCCGCATTGACCGCGCCGAAACGGCATTATTTGCGCTGGGGCTTTCCCAGGCGCGGGTGAGGGATCACGCGGGAGTTGCGCGCATCGAAGTGCCGCCGGAAGATATCGCGGCCTTGGCCGCGCGGCACGAAGAGATTGCGAAGATCATCAGGGATAGCGGCTTCGCGTTTGTCGCGTTGGATTTGGAAGGCTATAGAATGGGCAGGATGAACGAATGAAAAACGGCATGGACGAAAGAGAGCTTCTTAACCGGGTGGCGAGCGGCGAGGTAGGCGTAGAGGATGCACTGGCCCAGCTGCGTATGCAGCCGTTCGAAGACTTGGGCTATGCGGTGGTGGATCATCACCGACGCATCCGCCAGGGCGTGTGCGAAGTGATCTACTGCGCGGGCAAGACGCCCGAGCAATCGGCAGGCATCGTGCGGGCCATGGTGGAGCGCGGCGAGGTGAACATTCTTTGCACGCGCGCCGATCGCGCTACGTATGACGCCGTTTGCGCGGTCGAACCGGATTGCGAGTATCACGAGCTCGCCAGGATCGTCGTAGTAAAACGCCGCAGCGCCGATACGGGGGTGGGCACGATTTTGGTTGCCACCGGCGGCACGAGCGATATGAAGGTGGCCGAGGAAGCGGCCGTGACCGCCGAGGTGCTCGGCAACCGGGTGGATAGGTTGTACGACGTCGGGGTGGCGGGGCTGCACCGGCTGCTTTCCCGGCTCGACCGCATCGCCGCGGCTAATGTGGTGATCGCGGTGGCGGGCATGGAGGGCGCGCTGCCCAGCGTGATAGGCGGGTTGATCGACCGTCCGGTGATCGCGGTGCCGACTTCGGTCGGCTATGGCGCCGCCCAGGGCGGCATGGCGGCGCTGATGGCCATGCTCAACTCGTGCGCGAGCGGCATCTCGGTGGTGAACATCGACAACGGCTTTGGCGCGGGATATACCGCCGCGCTCATCAACCGACCGGGGCGCGGAGGCTAGAGGTGGAAGAAACAATAAAAAGACCATGGTCTGTTATAAGGGCTGTTCTTAAGGAGAGACGGCGTGCTTAGGCGTTGCATCATGATTGTTCCGGAGTTTGCGAACGTGGGTGCGATCGAGGGCCTGCGTAAATGCTTCGACCCGTTGCATGGTATCGTGCCGCCGCATATCACGCTCGTGTTTCCCTTTGACAGCGAACTGACGAAAGACCAAGTTGAGCGTCACCTGCGCCACGTTCTTGCCGGCATATCTCCGTTTCGCTTGTCGCTGCAAGGGATAAGCGGCGAGGAGGAAGCATGGGCCAACTACCTTTTTCTGAACGTCGTTGAAGGAATAGAGTCGGTTTTACGGATGGGCAGGGCGCTTTATACGGATATATTGCTGGACTTTCGGCCCGCATTGTATGCTAAGGCCTATGTGCCGCACATGACGGTGGGCAAGCTGCCCAAAAGCGGCGACTTTGCGGAAGCACTGGCGCGGGTGCAAAAGACCGGCGAGCGCTTTTCGGCGATGGTCGATTCCGTCTGCGTGGAAATCATCGGCGAAGGCGAGTCCTCCACGATCGAAACGATCGTCCCTCTGGGAGCGCCTGCGGCGACTTAGCCGCCGCCTTTCTCAGGCGGCGGAGGCATCGCGTCGAGCGCTGAAAAGAAATCCCGCACATCCTGAAATTCGGGAATGCTCATTTTGAAGAAGACTTGCCCATGGCAGGTCGTCTTTTTTTGCGCGCGAAAGGCATATGGGGTTTTTGCCAGGCAATTCTGCCTGCATCCGATGCATTCGTTTAAGTTGCGGAAGATGCGCCCGGCCAATGCGGGGGAGCTTTTTGCGATTGTATCGAGCACGTCTTCCATCGGATTTGACTTTCTGTGCCACATTTCGGGCTTGCCGTTGGTGACGATATACCATTGCAGGGAGTGGTGCATCAAGCTTCCGCTCAGGTACAGCGCGTAGGAGATCCCTCTTGCGGACTCCACATAGGTGATCTTGTTCCCATGTTTTTCTACGGTTCTTTTGAACTTGAGGCGCGGCAGCGATTTGAGGAAATCATCCGTTCGAAGGATTTCGTCTTTGATATTGGGCGGCAGGCCCTCGATGCACGAAGCAAAAGTAGGCTTTTGCCCGGGCGGCACACAGGCTTGCGAAAGGTTGGCGCGGTTCTTATCGTGAACGCAAGGGAGAGCGTCCTCGTGCTCGGCAATGGTTATCGAGCGAACGCTTGCGTCGGCGCGCTTTGTGCAAGTGAGCCCTATGCCAAAGCCCAATTCATTTCGTTGCGCAAAGCATTCCGATTTCATATAGCGTTCCCGCGTGGAATAATAACGCTCTTGTGCGCCGATACATATTTGCATTTCGCGCAAATTGTAGATAATGGAAATATCGACAAATTCTCCGAAAGGTATGCTGTTATCGTAAAGTTTGGGCTTGCCGGCCGCCGAGGCGATGTCTTCGATCCTTCGGTTTTCCATCCATGGCGACCCAATGCTGATATGGCCGTCGCCAATCAGCAACAGCATTTCAGGCGCATCCATGCAAATGCGCATGTCGATGCGCATGGGCAGGCGATACATGCCGGGAAGCAACAGATAGGATGTGATCTTGTCACGGCGGATGTTATACCCGACGTCGTGGATGGCGCGCGTCGTCGTAAAATGCAGCACGTCGTTTGCCATGCCGCTTTCTACGTTGCCTATGGGCATCAGCGACGAAAGATCGATGGATGTTTCCCGCATGTAGATCACCTCACGCTTAGATCGGCATGCAAAACCTGCCGGCGATATATCACATTGCCGATAGGTCCGCTTCATGTTCCATTAGGTATCCATGTTCTTCTTTGATAAGCTTTTTAATTTCGTCGATGTCGTCCGCCGCGATGTCCGGTATTTCGAGCGCATAGGCGCCGCAGTTTGCTTTTTTCTTGCCATCGACCGATGTGCAGGTATAGACGTGAGTATCGGCCGCGCCTGAGCAATGTGTGCAGCCGGCGTTGATACAAAGGGCGGCGCGGCTGGGATATCGGGCAATCGATGCGTTGACGATATCGACGAACCTTTGTGAGTACCCATGGCAGGCTGAAAATCGCAAAGCGAAAAAGGGAGAGGGCGCTTTTCCCTTCTTCATGCCGAATTTTCCTATCTGCTTATTGTGCAAGCTATGTTTAAAGGATATATTCGAATTTTCTTTTTGTGGATAATAGCCCAGCTCAGTGAAGCACATGATGATGTCAAGGTATAGCGGTTTGCTTTCATTTCCGAGCATCGATACAAAGGAATTCACCAACTCTTCTTGTCTTTTTGTTTTCATATCAGCAGACCCTCCTTTACGCGTAATTCGCTACATTGTCATTCTACGATACCAAATGAAAAAACGCACGGGTATTTGCCTTTGCTGTTGACCGGCGACAAAACAATTCCTTTTGTGTAGGTTCGACGCCAAATTGTCATTGCAAATGACTGCGCATGGATCCCGCACAACAAAGGTAATACGTTAGCGGCATAGAAAGGTTGCCTTAAGGGCACATCCCACAAGGAAGTAAAAAATGCATTTAACTGGCAGGGAGATCAAAAGCTCCCTGCCTTCTGCTTTTGTCCCGTAGTTTCGGCAATCTTGCCGATGTAGTTGTAGATGATGGTAATCCGCTGCAGGGGCTCCTCGAAGAAATCGCTTTCGGATACATAAATCTCGGATATGAATTCCCGAAGAACGGCTGGCGTCAGCTCGGTGAGATTCGTATGCTTTTTAGCCGTTGCGATGAACCGATCGAGATTGATCGCTTTCGCATCATCGGCTTCCAGTTCCTGAGACAAGATGGTTGCTTGCTGTTTGAGCATGCGCTGTTCTTCCTCATAGCCGGTGGAGAGGATGATGAACCGCTCATCCGTAATCTTCCCGCTGGAATTGTCCTCATAGAGCTTCCGGATTAGCGTATCCAGCTCCACAATCCGCCTGCCAGTCTTAACAAGCTCGCGTTTTTGAGCTTTAGAAGCCGCAATCCGGTCCGCCAATCCCCGCTCCAAAACATAACTGCGGAATTCGTCCTCCTGCTCTGAAGCAAAGGATATGATACGTTTCAAGCAGCCAAATACCAATTCTTCCAATACAACCGTGCGGATGCAATGCGCGGAGCAGCTGTGCGTCTTGTGCCGGTAGTTTCCGCAGACAAACGCTTCCTGGTTTCGCTTGTGAGCCTTTGACCGCAGGTTGTACATCGTCCTCACGCAATCGGCACATTTTATTAGCCCGGCGAACATATCCTTTTCGCCGGTCTTACAATTCCGGCGCTTGTTGGCGCGGATACGCTGCACGGCGTCCCATGTCTCCTGATCGATGATAGGCTCATGGGTGTTCGGGAAAACATACTGCCCCTCTTCAGGAATGGGGATATCCCGTTTATCCTTGTAGGACTTCCGCTTGGTTTTACCCAGCACAGTATGCCCAAGATACTCTTTGTAAGAAAGCATGTTCTTTACCGTCGCCGTATCCCACCCATAGGGCGCTTCCAGTGACGACTTGCACATCAGCAGCCCTGTGGTCTGATATTCATACGCCCTAGTCGTCAGGATTTTCTGTTCGCCAAGCATCCGGGCAATCTGCGTGGGGCCGAACCCTTCGGCGCACCAGGAGAATATCTGCTTTACGATGGGCGCTGTTTCGTGGTTTATCACCAGCTTCTTTTCCACAAGCGTGTATCCATATGGA
Organism: Eubacteriales bacterium; assembly: GCA_031551255.1. Classification (GTDB taxonomy): domain Bacteria; phylum Bacillota; class Clostridia; order Christensenellales; family UBA1750; genus JAVBNW01. Next base: position 23,083 of record JAVBNW010000151.1, read on the forward strand.
GCATTGCCTGTTGTGCGCTCGCCGTTTTTCATCTTGGCCTGAAACACCGCCCGGATCTTTTTACTGGTGTCCTTGGCGTACCATTCGTTGATGATGTTCCGAAAGGGCGTGAACTCGTTATCGCCCTTTTCCGAGTCTACACCGTCGTTGACCGCAATGAAGCGCACGTTCTTCTCCGGGAACATCACCTCGGTGTACATGCCCACCTGCAAGTAATCTCTTCCGATGCGCGACATATCCTTGATGATGACCGCGCCGACCTTTCCCGCTTCCACATCCGCGATCATGCGCAGGAAATCAGGCCGCTGGAAGCTGGTGCCGGAGTATCCATCGTCCACATAGAACGCCGGGTTCGTAAACCCGTGCTCTTTGGCATACTTGCCCAATATGGCTTTCTGATTCTGAATGCTGTTGCTGTCACCTTCCTGGGTATCTTCCTGGGATAGGCGGCAGTATAGCGCCGTGATCTTATCGTTTGGCTGGTTCATATGTTTTCCCTCCTTTTTTGTTCAGCCAAACCGGTCAGGATTCGTTTGATGTTAACCCTGACGGGCGGGATAGTAAAGTCTTTTCGGCTTCCAAATCCTTATCGATCAGCCGCTTGATTTTCTCGTCCAGGGTTAGACGTGCGTTGTCATCAAAAAAGCTCTCCACGATATATGTTTTCTTGCCGATTTTCTTGGCAAACGGCGCCAGCTGCACATCCCCGTGTATAATTTCCGGTTTGTTCATCGTATTCTCCTTAAAAATATTCTCTACTACATAGGACACTCGGAGGATTTTTGTAAACCAGCCGTTGTTCGTGAATAGCCCTGGCTATTCCAAAACCGTTGGAGTATTGTGTGTTGCTAACGGGAGGTGGCATTATGAGAAAAATCATAGAAGACCTGTACCACGGCAATATATGCCCCAGCGACCAGATCATCATGGCAGGCTCTGAATACGCTGAAATTATGAAAACAGTGCTGGGTGCGGAGGAATACCTGAATGGGCAGCTCGACAAGATGGGGCAAAAGGCGCTGGAGAAGCTGATCGACGCATACAACGATTTGCTCACCATATCTTCAAGGGAACTGTTCATACAGGGCTTCTGGCTTGGTATGCGGCTGGGCGTAGAAGTGATGGAAGAGGATGCGGAGAGTATAAAAGATTTGATAGCAAGCCTTGAGTAATCCTTTACATGCAAAAAGCTGAGGAATTCTACCCTCAGCTTTTTGTGCAGTTTTTGGAGCCGTTTGCAGACCGCCATTTTAGATAGACCCAGACGGTCCGCGATTTGCTGCTGTGTCATCTCGAGATAATACCGCTGACGCAGTAATTTTGTTCTTCCGGAGACAGGCGGCGGATAACCATCCGTACTTGCTGGTTCTCAATATTGCGGATGATCTGATCGGCAATGGCGTCGGGATTCTGCAACCCGCCTTTGCCAACGACCGCCCAGGGATCGAGCCTCGACAGCACGATGTGCCGCCGGTCGCTTCTCGCCTGAGAGCGTAATCTTCGGTTATCCGTTTCTAAGAATTCAGCGACCTCCTTTGATACTTCTACCACTTGGCCATAGTAATCTATGGCAATTGCTTCTCCCATTTGCACTTCCTTTCCCTGACCGGAAAAGGAGCGTGGATGCCATGCGATCAACACGAACTTGCCGTGAAAACCCTAGGGAGCGGAACATGGGAGCTTTTGCGCCCCTGATGTTTCTGAGAAGCATGCGTGCATGCTCCTCATTGATCAGTATGAATTTTGATTAAAACAGGATGACTGCCAACCTGCTAATCTCATTTTATCAAAAGCATAGTATCAAAATCCGCACAACGCAATGCCTTGTATTAGCGGGTTTGCGCCGACTGGTTTACAAAATGCGTTTCCGTGTCCTTATTTATGAGGGGATTATGGCGGCGTAGTTGGCGCTTCAAAAAGAAAAATGTGGAACTAAAAGTGTACCCAACCATTGGCAATCTTGCCATAACCATGAAAGTCACAGATCGGAGTTGGCGATGTTGCCACAACCGCTAAAGTAACAAGGAGGTTAGAAAAAGTGCAATATACAAAGGAATCCAGCCGGTTTAACGCTAAATACAGCATGTATGGTTCAGGCTGGTGGAAACATACATGCGTTGTCTGCGGAGATATTTTTCCGCTGTAATACCAAATATGGAAAGTATTGTTCCCGGCGCTGCGCCAATGATGCCGGGCTGGCAAAAAGAAAACAAAAGGTAATGGATCGCCGTAATCAGCATACGCATTGCTGTTTCTGCGGAAATCCCCTTGTGCAGGACATCTCCAGCAAAATACGCAAGTATTGCTCCGCCGCCTGTAAACAGAAAGCGTACAGGCAGAAGAAACGCGCATAAACGCCCTTGTGACGCCTCGTACTCCGGTTAAGGAGTGTTCGCCCATGACATCTATGTCCAGACACAGGCCAGCGTGCGCCGCCACGCGGCAAGGCGTCACATGTTTAGCCTAACCTAACGCAGTCATCAAAACAAGTCTAACAAAATGGCCTTTTTAGACGCATTGAACTGAACCGCCCAGGAATTTAGTCTACAAGTATGCGCCTTCGATCATTCTCTATAAAGGAGCGAACCAGATGAAAAACCCAGATACGCTTATTCCTACTGCTTGCGGCTGAACGAGAAAGAAGCAAAAGCGCTTAACGAAAAATCAAAGCAATGCGGGCTGTTCAAGAACACCTATTTGCGCAAGTTGATCATGGACAAGCCTGTGCTCGCCCG
>JAVBNW010000032.1:0-31003 GCA_031551255.1 Eubacteriales bacterium
CTGTCGGAATTCCAGGTGCGCTACAAGTAACGGCCCGGGGGTATAACGGCACGGGGGGGGTACGCGTACCCCTCGTGAGCCCCCCGCCGAGGAAACTCGACGAGGATAATAGTACGAACAGCCAGAAAGGAACGCCGGGTACGGTGTGCCCGGCGTTCCTAAGACTGATGACAAAGTCAACAATGAAAAAGAAAAGTGCGGAAAACGGAAAGCATTGTGTTACGCGGCTCCTCTTGGGGCGCGGAGCCTGCCTCAGTTCGCGAATACCGGCGCTAGCCTCCTAAGGTCGGCTACCACCGGTCGCTCACTGGCCTTCCCCCTCGCTGTTTGCGTACACCGCACGCGCTCGGCGTCGGGCCCCCGCATAAAAAGAGCCGGAGGGTGGCCGGAGCCCCCGACAAACCGAAGGTTGGGTGGGGTGGAGTAGCGACCCGCGGCAATCGACTTTAGTAGATTGCCACGGGTATTCGCGAACTGCAAGAATGTACGGCCACAGGCTCATCCCGTCTAGTATGCAAGTCCGGCAGGAAATGACTAATGACATTGTGATTTCAGAGGATATGTCTTTACGAGAGGCCGTCCTACGCGATGCCGGATTGCTTCATCTTCCATGCTTTCAAACAATTCGGCATGCAGTTGCCACGTCAAGGGCTTGCATGTGACGACGACAAATCACAGTTTGTCATCGCGCTGAGGAGCGCCGGGCACGACATGCCCGGCGCTCCTTGCGAAAAGCGGCTCGTATGATTTCTCCATTGCACTACGGCTTGACATCTTCCTCAACCACGATATATCCGGTGATGACTCCCGCCGCGTCGCGGGCAAACCAAACCTCCACGACGTCTTCGCGCATGTCCGCCCCCGACGACGACGACCAAATCACGCGCACCTCTGCCGGGCCATCCGGCTGATCGCCGAATACGTCGTCCAGCATTCTGGTTACATTTCCCCCGCCAAACTCGGTATCGTATTCAAAATGCAGCATGCCGTCTTGATCGGGAACGAGCGTTTGGCGGGTGGCTTCGATCACCCTGCCGCCTTGGATCGGTTCGGGCGTGGGCTCAGGTTCTGCGCTCGGACCGGGCTCGTTGAGCTCTTTTAGGTATGCTTCGGCCTTTGCAGGGTCGGCCTTGGCCCTGTTCAAGGGCAGGTGAAACAGCGCGTTGACGCCGCCATATGCCTCGTTGCGGGTCATTTCCCCCGTCGCCTCGTCGTAATGAAGCGCGTCGATGTCATAGAACGAGGTGCGCTCGCTGGAAATCACGCATAGGTACGCGCCGCGGTCGGCAAATATTTCGACATCGTCGCACTGGATGAGGCGGTACTGCACGCCGTCGATCACGTCAAATGAATATCCCCCGCCCATCACCGCGATGTTGAAGCGCCAGGGCTCCAGGCCCTTCACCAGCGGCGACGCGAAGAAATCGATATATCCTTCTTCGTCAACATCGGGCATAGGCGAGCCGTCTTCCTTTTCGATGGTCAGCACCGCGTATGTCTTTCCCTCTTGGGCGCCCTGAAACTCGCCCGTCAAATCCTTGCCGGAAACCATGCCGTGCAGTATAACCTTGTATCCGCCGGTCGTCTGGGTTTCGTCAATGAGAATCGCATCCGGCCCTTCAAACGCACCCGCCAGCACCGCAAAGCCCATATGCTCGGCCACATCCTTGGGGGTTAGCAGTTTCACCGCTGCAAACGCCGTGGCGGACAATATGATGATCACTGCTGCCGCGACGATGGCGGCATAGAACGTTTTCGCTCGTTTATGCATAGCAGTCCTCTCCTTAATCGCATTTTTCACTCTGTGGTTCAACGTTTCGCCGGGCTCCGCCGAGGGCGAAAAAAACTGGAGAAGCGCCTGTTCAAAAGGGTCCTTACGCATGATAATCCGCCCATCCTTCCCTGATTCTTTGGCGGGCCCGGCTCAGCCGGCTCTTTACCGTGCCGATGGGCAGCCTGAGCGCGCGGCCAATTTCTTCAATGGACATATCCGCGGTGTACATCATATAGAAGGGAATTCTCAACTTGTCATTAAGCGCTTCGGCGGCCGCCCGCAATGCCCGGCCTGTTTCACTTGCAACCAATATATCTTCCGGGGCCTGCGCGCCGGGCAAAAACGACTCGGCATCGGCAAAATCCATCGTAGGGGCTATTCGTTGGCGGCGGATATCCTTCCTGTACTTGTTTTTCCACAGGCGCACCGCGATGCCCGCGAGATACCCTCCGGCGTTCCCCTCAGGGTCAATCCTCTCGCACAACTCGGCCGCCTTGAGAAACGTATCCTGGTATAGATCCTCCGCATCCGCTCTGTTTCCCGCAAGCCTTAAGCAGAAACTGAACAGCATCTTGCCGTGCGCATCGACAAGGCCGTCCATGTGTGCAATCAGCAATGCGGCACCCCCTTTTACGCGAATGGCCCTACGCATACTATTTGTCGCAGGCGCCGCTTAGGTTCCCTATAAAAACGAAAATAAGCCGCGCGATGCTCATACAGCGCGCGGCATTTCTTATTGCGCATTGTCAAAGAATCCGCTACTGTATAGGCAATGGAACAGAAAACGACATGCGCATCGACAAGGAGGCAGTACCATGCGAAAGAAGATCGCCTTTATCGGCGCGGGCAGCGTCACCTTCACCCGCAACCTGGCAAGGGATATTCTCACCTTCCCCGCCTTTGCGGATTGCGAGATCGCGTTGATGGACATATCGCAAGATAATCTTGATTACGCCAAACGCGCGGTCGATGCGATCGTAGCCGCGGGCAACTACCCGGCTAAGGTCACCGCCACGGTGAACCTCGCAAGCGCACTGGAGGGCGCGGATGGAGTTGTGACCACCATACAAGTCGGCGGCGACGAGGGCGAGGCGCTGGATAACGGCATCCCCAAACAATTCGGCATTTCCATGTGCATCGGCGACACCCGCGGCCCGTCGGCCATCTTCCGCTTTTTGCGCACATTGCCCGATTTGATGACGATCTTGCGCGCCATCGAAATCTATTGCCCCGATGCGGTGTTTCTCAACTACACCAACCCCATGGCCATGCTGTGCCGGGCCATGCAGGGGGCATCCAAGGTGACGACAAGCGGCCTTTGCCACAGCGTGCAGGGCACCGCGGCCATGCTTGCCCGATGGATCGGCGCGCCGATGGAGGAGATCACGTACACCTGCGCGGGAATCAACCACCAAGCGCACTACTTAGAATACAAGTGGAACGGCAAAGACGCCTATCCACTCATCCACAAGGCGATTACCCAGCGCCCTGAAATCTACAACGAAGAGCAGGTGCGCAACGAAATGTACCTGCACCTTGGGTATTATGTTACCGAATCCAGCGGGCACAACAGCGAATACAATTACTGGTTCCGCAAGCGGCCCGATTTAATCGAAAAATACTGCACGCACGGCACCGGCTGGAACCCTGGCCACGATTGGACGGAGCGCCGCAAGGAGCAGCCCTGGAAGAACCGCGACGAGCGCCGTAGCATGGAATTTGACAAGTTCATCGGCGAGCCCATCGCCCTTGCGCGCGGCGAAGAATACGCCACCTATATCTTCAACGCGGTGTTCGGCGATCATTCTATGTTTACGTTCAACGGCAACGTGCGCAACTTCGGCCTGATCGACAACCTGCCCGCGGGCTGCTGCGTGGAGGTTCCGGTGCTGGCGGGCCGCGGCGGGCTTACGGCTATGCACGTGGGGGCTCTGCCCGCGCAGCTGGCGATCCTTAACAACACCAACGCGATGTGCGAGGAGCTGGCGGTGGAGGCCGCGCTGGAGGGCGATCCGCGCAAGGTGTACCATGCGTGCCTGTACGATCCGCTCACCGCCACCATGCTCTCCATGCAGGAGATCAAGGATTTGGTCAAGGCGATGTTTGAGGCGGAAAAACAGTGGCTGCCGCAGTTTAAGCATTTTGATTTCTAGCGCTATATGCTTTGAAAGGCACTATCCAAAAAACAGCAGACGAAACATAGGCAAAACGCCCGCTATGCGGGCGTTTTGCAATTGGGGGTGCAGGGGATGAAATTTCCTGCCGGGGTGTGGGGCGGAGCCCCATGCGTTCTTTTCGTCGGCGGCCCTACCCCTTGCGGATCACCGTGCCGGTTCTTCCGGCGATGCCGTCCCGCGCCTTTTCCAGCAGCGTGATCAGCGCATAGCGCCCCTCGCCGGATTCGGCAAACTCCACGGCGGCCTCCACCTTGGGCAGCATGGAGCCCGGGGCAAACTGGCCGTCCGCCATGTGCCTGCGGGCGGTTCCTGTGCCCATTTCGCCCAGCCACTGCTGGTCGGGCTTGCCAAAGTTGATCGCCACTTTTTCGACCGCCGTTAAGATGATCAGGCAGTCGGCGCCGATCAATTGGGCCATCTTGCAGCTGGCAAAATCCTTATCGATCACGGCTGGAACGCCCTTTAAGTGGTTGCCCTGCTCAATGACCGGTATGCCGCCGCCGCCACACGCCACGACCACCTGGCCAGCGTTCACCAGCGCGCGCACCGTATCGATCTCGATAATCTCCTTGGGTCGGGGCGACGCCACGACGCGCCGGTAGCCGCGACCGGAATCCTCGACGATGCGGTCGCCTTTTGCGATGAGGATGTCGGCCTCTTCCTTGGACATAAACGCCCCGATGGGCTTGGTGGGGGCCTCAAACGCGGGATCGCCCTCGTCGACTCCGACCTGCGTGAGTACCGTGGAAACGGGCCGCGGAATGCCGCGATCGAGCAGCTCCTCGCGCAGCGCGTTTTGCAGGTCGTAGCCGATGTACCCCTGGCTCATCGCCACGCATACCGACAGCGGGGCCATGGTTTGCGTGGGATCGTTTTTTACATATTGCGTCATCGCCTTGTGGATCATGCCCACTTGCGGCCCGTTGCCGTGGGAGATGATCACCTCGTGCCCATCCTGAATCAGATCCGCGATGGCCTTGGATGTCTTCTTCACGGCGATCATCTGCTCGGGCAGGTTGTTGCCCAGCGCGTTTCCGCCCAGCGCGATTACGATGCGCTTGCCCATGTCGCTCCTCCTTCATAAAACTGCTGCCCCCAGCAAGGGCAATGCCGGACGGCGGCCGTTTGCGGGGGTGCCGTCCGGCATGCGGTGTTCTATGCGTCTTACTTCATCCAGCGAGCCGTGCCGGCGCTCTTAAGCGCCTTGAGGGTCGCAACGGGGTCCTTTTGCTTGCTCAGGAAGATCATCGCGGCGATGATATAGGGCTTATACGAAGCTTCCTTATAAAGCGGCGTGCGATAGCGGTCGAACACCGAGGCCTCCACCTCGCCGTCCACGCAGGATACGCCGTTGATGTCGGCGGGCAGGCAGTGCATGTACAGCGCCTTGCCGCCGTTGGTCGTCTTCATCAAATCTTCGGTGCAGCACCAATCCTTGTGGTTGGCGTTTTGCGCGAGCAGCTCCTTCTCCAGCGCCTTGATGCCCGCGTCGTCTCCCTCACCGTAGAGCACCGTGCGCTTTTCCATCGCGGCAAACGGAGCCCAGCTCTTGGGGTACACGATGTCCGCGCCGGCAAACGCCTCGGCCATGCTGTTGGTCTTTGTGAACTTGCCGCCGGACTTTTTCGCGTTGGCCGCTGCAACCGCCTCGACTTCGGGCATGACCTCGTAGCCCTTGGGATGCGCGAGGCTCACTTCCATGCCAAAGCGCGTCATCAGGCCGATGATGCCCTGCGGCACAGACCGCGGCTTGCCGTAGGAGGGCGAGTATGCCCAGCTCATCGCGATCTTTTTGCCCTTCAGGTTTTCCACCCCGCCGAACTCGTGGATGATGTGCAGCATGTCGGCCATGGACTGGGTCGGGTGGTCGATATCGCACTGCAGGTTCACCAGCGTGGGCGTCTGCTCCAGCACGCCGTCGCGGTGGCCTTCGCGCACGGCCTGGGAAACCTCGTGCATGTACGCGTTTCCCTTGCCGATGTACATGTCGTCGCGGATGCCGATAATATCCGCCATGAAGGAAATCATGTTGGCGGTTTCGCGCACGGTCTCGCCGTGGGCGATCTGCGACTTGCCCTCGTCCAGATCCTGCACTTCGAGCCCAAGCATGTTGCAGGCCGACGCAAACGAGAAGCGCGTGCGGGTGGAGTTATCGCGGAACAGCGAGATGCCAAGGCCGCTATCGAAGATCTTCGTGGAGATGTTCTTCTCGCGCATCGCGCGTAGCGCATCGGCGACGGCGTATACCGCGTTCAATTCGTCGTCGGTCTTTTCCCACGTCAGAAAAAAGTCGCTTTCGTACATGCCCTTGGAATCCAGCTTGGAGAGCTTTTCGATGAGCGCGTTGAGCTTCGTATCCATATCGGCAACTCCTTTTTTGATCTTTATTACAAATTTATCGCAGCAAAACCGGGGTAAGCGCGACAGGCGCTCGGCGGTACCGCGGCGAGCACCTGTCGCTACATCGCACTTACTCTGCGTACAGCGCCGGTACGGCCGCATACAGCGCGGCGCAGCGGACGAGATCTTCCTTCCAGGTCTTCTCGTTAGGGGCGTGAGCCTGCGCCTCGGCGCCCGGGCCAAAGCCTATGCAGGGGATGCCGTTGCGACCCATGATCGTAACGCCGTTGGTGGAGAATGTCCACTTATCGGTGAGGGGCCGCGCCTTGCGCATCGCAAGCGTATCGGCGGGCCCCTGGCGCTCGCTGCCGAACAGGCCGTTGTGGGCCGCCTCCAGCGCATGGGTCGCCTTGTGATCCTCGGGGATCACCCATGTGGGGAAGTAGCACTCGATGGGATAGACAAGGCCCGTGTGGGACGGACGGTCGTATTCGTACATGGAAACCTTTACGTCGTCGCCGTATTTCTTCACGGCGGGCAGCGCGCGAATCTCATCCAGGCAGCTTCCCCACGTTTCGCCGGCCGTCATGCGGCGGTCAAGGGACACGGCGCAGGAATCGGCAACCGCGCAGCGGCTGGGCGAGGTGAAGAAAATTTCGCTGGTGGTGATGGTGCCGCGGCCCAGGAAGCGGGCTTCTTTCCATTGGGGGTTGTACTTTTCGTCCAGCATCTTCACAAGGCCCTTGATCGGGCTAGCCTCAGAGGCGTCGTTCTCGTTCAAATCGCGGATGTTCTGGAGGATGTCGGCCATTTTGTAGATGGCGTTGTCGCCGCGCTCGGGGGCCGAGCCGTGGCAGGAAACGCCCTTGACATCCACGCGGATCTCCATGCGACCCCTCTGACCCCTGTAGTTGCCGCCGTCGGTGGGCTCGGTGATCACCACGAATTCGGGTTTGACGCCCAGCTCCTTGATGATGTACTGCCAGCATAGGCCGTCGCAATCCTCTTCCTGCACGGTGCCGGTGACGAGCACGGAGTATTCGTCGGTGAACAGCCCCTTGTCCTTCATGATCTTCGCGCCATACACCGCCGAAACGATGCCGCCCAGCTGATCGGAGGTTCCGCGGCCGCCGATCTCTATATCGTCTTCGTAGCCCTCGTAGGGATCAAACTTCCAGTTGGCCCGGTTGCCGATGCCGACGGTGTCGATGTGCGCGTCAAAGGCAATCAGCTTTTTACCGGTGCCGACATAGCCCAGAATGTTGCCCATCGGATCGATCTGAACGCGGTCGAAGCCTACCTTTTTCATTTCCTGCTCGATGCGCGCAATGACTCCCGCCTCGCCGCAGCTTTCGCCGGGAATACGCACCAGGTCGCGCAGGAACTACGTCATATCAGCCTTGTAACCTTCCGCCGCCGAAACGATGCCCTTAAAATCCATGACCGCGTCCCCCTTACTTTCTTAAACCGTATCGCTTGCTCATTCGCTCTGGCTGGAACCGTTCCACACGATGCTTCTGAAGCTGTCCGGGTCGGTATCTCCCTCGGTGGAGAACATCAGCACGCGGCTCTGGCCGCTTAAACCAATCGCATCCCTAAGGCTCTTGTAATCGTCGCCCTCCATCAGCGTTGCGAGGAGCCCCATGCCCACCGCGCCGCTCTCGCCGGAAATCACCTGCGCATCCCCATGAAGCGGGGCGGCAAGCATACGCATGCCCTTGGCTGCCAGCCAATCCGGGCACGATACGAAGATCGCCGCGTGATTGCGCAGGATATCCCACGAAATCGTGTTGGCCTCGCCGCACGCAAGCCCCGCCATGATGGTGATAAGATCGCCTTCCACCGCCCTGGGCTTGCCGTCGGCCGCAAGCGCGCTGCGGTACAGGCAGTCCGCCGCCTGCGCCTCCATGACAACCACGGTGGGCGGGTTGTCGGGGTATAGGTTGGCAAAGTAGCCCTGCACCGCCCCGGCCAGCGAGCCTACGCCCGCCTGGATGAAGATGTGCGTAGGCCTTTGCACATCCATATCCGCAAGCTGCTCCGCCGCTTCGGCCGCCATGGTGCCGTAGCCCTGCATGATCCACGCGGGAATCTCTTCGTAGCCTTCCCACGCGGTATCCTGCACCACGACGCCGCGCGGAGTTACCGCAGCTTCGGCCGCCGCCATGCGTACGCACTCGTCGTAGTTGACCTCTTGGATCGTGACCTTCGCGCCTTCCTTGGCGATGTTGTCAAAGCGTGGCTTCGTGCTGCCCTTGGGCATATATACCACGGACTTTTGCCCGAGCTTGTTGGCCGCCCACGCGACGCCTCTGCCGTGGTTGCCGTCGGTGGCGGTAAAGAACGTGGCCTGGCCGAATTCCTTGCGCAGGTTCTGCGACGTGAGGTATTCGTAGTCCACCTCGGAGATGTCCTTGTCAAGCTCGCCGGCAATATAGCGCCCCATCGCGTACGAGCCGCCGAGGACTTTAAAGGCGTTCAGGCCAAAGCGGTAGGACTCGTCCTTTACGTACACGCCCTTTACGCCCAGGTAATCCGCCATATTCGTAAGCGCTACCAGCGGCGTTTCGGCATATTGAGGAAAGCTCTTGTAAAAAGCCCGCGCGCCTGCGATGTTGTCCACCGACATGATTTCCAAGAAAGAATCCTCGCTCTTCGTCATGCGGTTGGCCGTCCACTTAATGCCCTGCATACCCGTCGCCTCCCATCGATCTCGTAAGCCATGCGCCGCTGTTCTTACTGTGTATGGCTTCATGATAACAGTTTTCTAGCAAAAGTCAATGGATTTCAAAAAATTATTTTTTATATATAAATTTATTTCTGAATATTGGAATTATGGTGCATTCCATTGCCTTTTGCCCCTATCTATGCTAGGATAAACGCAGAGGTATGCGACGATTTCCGGAGGAGGATGCCCTAATGTATGAATTTACTGTGAATGGCAAGCCTGTCACTGCCAAAGATAATGTGAAGCTCATATTTTTTTTGCGGGACGAGCTCGGGCTCATCTCCGTAAAAAACGGCTGTTCGGAAGGCGCATGCGGCACCTGCATGGTTCTGGTGGACGGAAGGGCAACCAAAGCGTGCGTGCTCACCGCCGAACGGGCGGCGGGCAAGTCCATCGTCACGGTGGAAGGGCTTTCCCACAGGGAGAAAGACGTTTACAGCTACGCCTTTGCCCAAATGGGCGCGGTACAGTGCGGCTTTTGCACGCCGGGCATGATCATCAGCGCCAAGGGGCTCATCGACAAAGAGCCCGATCCCGCGCCGGCACAGGTGAAAGAGGCGATTAAGAACAACATCTGCCGCTGCACGGGCTATGTAAAAATCGAAGAAGCGATTCTGTTGGCGGCCAAAATGCTGCGCGAAAACACCCCCGTGCCCGAACCGGGCGCTTCCGGAAAGGCCGGCGAGCGCCTGCAGCGCGTCGATGCGAAGGACAAGGCGCTGGGCACGGCAAAGTACGCCGACGATATTTATATGGAAGGCATGCTGTTTGGCGGTGCGGTGCGCTCCGCCTACCCGCGCGCCAAGGTGCTGTCGATCGACGTTTCCGAGGCCAAAAAGGCTCCCGGCGTCGCGCGGGTGATGACAGCCGCCGATCTTCCGGGCAATCACAAAATCGGGCACCTGAAAAAGGATCAGTATGTTCTGGTGGGCGTCGGTGAAATCACTTCGTTCCTGGGCGATCCGATCGTGCTGATCGCCGCGCAAACCAAAGAGCAGCTTGCCCGCGCGAAGGAACTGGTGAAAGTTACATACGAAGAACTGCCCGGGGTGTTCTCCCCTGCCGAGGCCATGGAAGAGGGCGCACCCAAGGTCCACGATAGCGGTAACCTGCTCTCGCACGAACACCTTACGCGCGGCAACGCGGATGAAAAGATCAAGGCATCCAAATACGTCGTCACGCGCACATACGTAACCCCGCCCACCGAGCACGCGTTCCTCGAGCCGGAAACCGCGGTTGCGGCGCCGGAGGCGGACGGAATCGTCGTCTATTCCGGCGATCAGGGCATCTATCAAACGCAGCACGAATGCGCCGAGGCGATGGGCCTTCCTGTCGAAAAGGTGCGCGTGGCGGCGATGATGGTAGGCGGCGGCTTTGGCGGCAAGGAGGATATGAGCGTGCAGCACCACGCGGCGCTGCTGGCGCAGGCGACGGGCAAACCGGTGAAGTTCTCCTTCTCGCGCCAGGAAAGCCTGCTATGCCATCCCAAGCGCCACGCGATGCAGCTCACCTTTACCACCGCCTGCGACGAGCACGGCAACCTTACTGCACTCAAGGCCGAGATCATCTCGGATACCGGTGCGTTTGCGTCCCTGGGCGGGCCGGTGTTGCAGCGCGCCTGCACCCACGCCGCAGGCCCCTACCATTACACCGATATCGAAATCGACGGCAAGGCCTACTACACCAACAACCCGCCCGCGGGAGCGTTCCGGGGCTTTGGGGTTACGCAAAGCTGCTTTGCGATCGAGAGCAACCTGAACTTATTGGCCGATATGGTCGGCATTTCTCCATGGGAAATCCGCTACCGCAACGGCATACGGCCGGGCGAAACGCTGCCCAACGGGCAGATTGCGGATGAGTCTACATCATTAATCCAAACGCTGGAGGCCGTCAAGGATTATTATGACGCCCACCCCAGGGCGGGCATCGCCTGCGCGATCAAGAACAGCGGCCTTGGCGTCGGGGTGCCGGATATGGGCCGCTGCAGGCTGATCGTTCAGGATGGCAAGGTCGGCATTCATACCAGCGCGGCGTGCATCGGCCAGGGCATGGGCACGGTCGTCACGCAGATCGTGTGCGATGTAACCGGCCTCCCTCCGGAAAGCGTCGTATACTACGCGCCCGATACGAGCCTCGCGCCGGATTCGGGCAACACCACGGCATCCCGGCAAACGGTGTTTACGGGCGAGGCGGCCAGGCAGGCGGCGCTCAATTTAATGAAGGAACTGGATGGCGGCACGCTTGAGGCGCTCAACGGCCGCGAGTTTCGCGGCGAATACGTGGGCATTACCGACAAGATGGGCTCGGACAAAGAGCACCCCGTCAGCCACGTGGCCTACGGCTACGCCACGCATTTGGTGGATCTTGACGACGAGGGCCGCATCAAGCTCGTGCTTGCTGCGCACGACGTGGGCAAGGCGATCAACCCGGTAAATGTCGAGGGGCAGATTCAAGGCGGCGTAGTGATGAGCCTGGGCTATGCGCTCACCGAGGACTTCCCGCTCGATCACGGAAAGCCCACCGCCAAATACGCTACGCTGGGGCTGTTTCGCTCTTCGCAAACGCCGGACATCCGGGCGATCATCGTCGAAAACAACACGAGCGACCTTGCGCTGGGCGCCAAGGGCATCGGCGAAATCTGCTCCATTCCCACCCCGCCCGCCGTGGCGCTCGCGTATCAGAACCGGGACGGCATATTCCGCACAAGCCTGCCGCTGGAAAGCACGCCCTACAGCCGGGCCAAAAAGGCATGATACGCCCAATCGGCTGCGTGTTTCTAGCCGGGGGAGCGTCGGCGCGTTTCGGCACGAACAAGCTTCTCGCGCCGATAGACGGGATGCCGCTCATCGAAACGGTGCTCAGGCGCTTCCCTAAGGATGGATTTGCGCGGGCCGTCGTCGTGGCCCGCCACGAGGAGACGGCAAGCATAGCCCGCGCTTTGGGTTACGAGGCGCTGGTTTGCCCGCGCGAAACTGAGGTTTTCTCGGGCACCATCCGCGCGGGGCTTTCCGCCCTACGCACGGACGATATTTCCGGCTGCCTGTTTTCCGTGTGCGATCAGCCGCGCCTGTGCCCCGAAAGCGTCCTTCGGCTGGCGGACGAGTTTTTGCTCGATACAAGCCGCATCTGCGCATTGGGCTATCAGAGGCAAAGAGGAAACCCGGCGATCTTTCCGCGCGATATGTTTTGCGAACTGCTTGCGCTCGCCGGCGATGCATCCGGCCGCGACGTGATGCGCGCGCATCCAGAGCGCGTCCACATCGTCCCAATCGAAAGTGCGCAGGAACTCGAGGATATCGACACTGTCGCCGATTGGGAAAGACTTCGGTGAAAAAGGCAACCACAAACGCCCCTTGCCGTTTATGGCAAGGGGCGTTTTAACAAAGATCGCAGTCGCTTTTGCAGATCGCGGCCGATTAGAAACGCAAAAGAGACTTTGGTCTTTTTAAATTTAGGCGTCGCGAGGCAGGGATGCCGACATTTCGCACAGCGCCGCAATCCGCTCCTTTTCCCTAAGGGAGGGTTCGTCAATCTTTGGGCCGGGTCGTGCAATATAGTACCCCTGCACATAGTCTACGCCCATCTTTACCACCTCTTCCGCTTCCCCTATCTCTTCTACGCCTTCGGCGATGGTTTTTACGCCCATCTTTTTGCAGTAGCCGACGATGTTCTCGACCAGCAGCTTTTTCCTCTCCAGCTGGTGGATGTTGGAGATCAGCGACATGTCGATTTTCACAAAACCGGGGGTCAAGAGCAACAAAACATTGTTGTTGGAGTACCCTACCCCGTAATCATCAAGGGCGATGTTTCCGGAAAATTTTCTTACGATATGCGCCTTGTTGTCCAAAAAAGACGAGCTGATGGGTTCCTCCTCGGTAATCTCCATGACGGTATGCCTTCCGTAGCGCATAAACAGCTTGAGCAACTCGGGGTGTTCGTCGTCGAGCACAAACTGATTTGGAATGGTGTTAAAAAAAATCTTCCTACCATTGAGCGCGTGTTCGTTGCTGGCTATCCACTCAAACACGTTGGTATGGGTAAGCTCCTCCACCTTTTGTAATTTTCCGCATCCCCGGGCTGCGGAAAGCACATCGAGCGGCGAGTGAAATTCCTCCATGTCGGGGCGCATCAGCGCTTCGTAAGCGAAAATTCTTCCACCTCTTACATCGACAATCGGTTGAAACTCGTAGTGCAGAAGGTTTTTATCCACAAGGGCATCGAAGGCCTGGTGCTTCCTGATATGGCTGACGGTGTTGAAGTACGCCCGTCTATCAAACGACAGTGCCGTCCCTCTGCCGCTTTTCTTCGCTTCTCTGAGCGCGTTATACGCAAAACCGACAAGCTGCTCAATGCTGTCGCTATCGGCGGTATACCACGCGTATCCACAGGTTGCCTCCGCTTTCTTCACCTCGCCGTTGGGCATGGTGACGCGCGCTTCGCTAAGCTCTTTCGCAATTTTTTCCGCATATCCATCGTCTTTTTCCATCAGGCCGTAATCAAATGCCAGCAGTTCGTCGCCGTATATGCGGGCCACGAGGCTGCGCGACGGAAAGGTGAGTCTAATGTGCTCGGCCGCCCGCTTAATATACAAATCGCCGTATTCGTGCCCGAAAGAGTGGTTGACGATGCCCACATCGCCAAGGTCGATATAGAACATTACGCCGACCTTTCCTTCGTCTTTGGCAATCGCTTCCTCCGCTCTGTGCATGAAGGCGTTGCGCGTATACAGGCGGGTGAGAGGGTCCAGTTCCTTTTCATCTTCCCGCTTTATTTGCGCAAGGATTCTTGACGTATAGTCCTGCACGGCGCCGACGATGGAATCGTCTCTATAGACGACATCCGCTGTCACCTTTACCATCTTTTTTCCGCCGGGGCCTTCCTGAATCAAAATGCCGTCTTCATCCCCTACGCTTTGCAGGCGCTCCAAGATCTTTTGATAGCCTGCAAAGGCGCAAGTATAATCTACTTCCTTTCCTTCGGGAGGGCGAACGTCAAAAACCTCCATAGCAAACGGCGAAAGGTACACGGTCTTCGTACTTTTTGATAGCCTGAAAATACCCGTCCTCTCGTCCAGCTCAGCAAGTGCGGCGGCAACCGTATCGCTGATCTCCGCGTGAAGAAACGGGCGCGAAAACCTGCCCTGCATTTTAACGAGAACGATCGCAAGGGCGATACTCGCAACATAAACTTCGATGATTTCGAACATAAATTCGTATGGCGTCTCATCCTGTATGGTATGGATCACAATGAGGAGTACCAGCCAAATGGCGGCGAGAAAAAGAAATCTGATCAAATGTGTGGAAACGTACTTATATTGGAACAATTTTCCTTCTAAATGTTTCATAAAAACCCTTCTCACGTCTTTTGTACGCACTTTTTGCGCCTGCATTATATGCAGGCTCCACTATGCTATGACGCGCAAGGATTCTATGACACGGTTTCTATAAATGTACTTATGGTATGGAAATTTCAGGCATATACAACGAAGAATTAGCCTTAAAATGTCGTTTCCCCATCCATGACGAGGATATCCCAATATAAACAAAACTAACGTACCGATTTTGAGGATTAAGAACGATAAAGAAGGAACGGGCCCACGTTCCTCGTTTTTTTCCTAACCCAAAGAAACCTCAGTTTCTTGGGGAAGAGGAGGTTTCACGGAGCGAAAATATCCCGCCATACCGCAGTTTGGTGGAATTTCGGAGCAGAGTGCAAACCGACGAGAATTACAGCTGCGGATTGCCCCTATAAACATATCTCCCCTTTGCCTCGCCGCACAGCCTGCCGCCCACGACGGCAAGCTCGCCGCGCAAAAGCACATCCCGCGCACGCCCGGCGATCTTCATGCCCTCGTACGGCGTATAGTCGACATTTTGCTCCATATCAGCGGCGCAGATCGCATCGGACGCGTCCTCCCAGATTACGATATCCGCATCGCTGCCGACCGCGAGCGCACCCTTTTGCGGATACATCCCCAGTACCTTCGCCGGATTTTCGCTCAAAATCTCGGCCATTCGGCCCGGCGCCATCTTGCGGGCGACGACGCCATATGTGTAAAGGAGCGTCGCCCTGTGTTCGACGCCCGGCAGGCCGTTGGGAATCCGGCTGAAATCCTCGCGCCCCAGCTCCTTTTGCCCCGCAAAATTGAAGCTGCAATGATCCGTCGCCACAAGGTCGATGGAGCCGTTCAAGGCAGCCTCCCACAACGCGGTTTGGTCGTAGCCCTTGCGCAGCGGGGGTGAGCAGACGTATTTTGCGCCCTCAAACCCGGCGGCGGCATAGCGGCCGTCATCGAGCAGCAAGTACTGCGGGCATGTCTCCAACACGACCTTCTGCCCCCTTGCGCGCGCCCTGAGAGCCTCCTCCAGGCCCGCCCGCGTGCTAAGATGCACGACATAGGCAGGGGCGCCCGCGGCCCTGGCGATGGCGAGAAAGCGACAAACCGCCTCCGCCTCCACATAGTCCGGACGGCTAAGCGGATGGTAGCGCGGCGCAAGCTGCCCCGCTGCCCGACGCTCGGCCACCAGGTGGTTCACCAAATCTCCATTTTCACAGTGGCATGCAACGATGGCGCCCGCATCCTTGGCGCGCTTGAAAAGGTCGTAGATCTCCCCGTCGCCCATGCGCAGATTATCGTAAGCCATATATACCTTAAACGACGTCACACCCGCCTCCGGCATGGCGACGACTTCGCGGGCCACGTTTTCATCCCAGCCGGTTACGGCCATATGAAATGCATAATCGCAGTATGCTTTCCCGTCGGCCTTCGCATGCCACGCGCGCAGCGCCTCGGCAAGGGAACCGCCGCGCTCCTGCGTAGCAAAGTCGACCACTGTGGTGGTGCCTCCGCGCAGCGCCGCGCGGGTTCCTGTAGTGAAGTTATCGGCCGTTAAAGTCGGGCCCGCATCCATATCCAAATGAGTGTGCGCATCGATAAAGCCCGGAAACACCAGGCAGCCGGAGGCGTCGATCACGTCGCCTTCCTCGCGAAGCCCTTGCTCGATCGCCGCGATCTTGCCGTACTCGATGCGCAAATCGGCCTTGACGATCGCACCGGGCATCACGAGCGCGCCGTTTTTAATAACTTTTGCCATGATTCCCTCCTAGCTGATACGCCAAACGGCGCTGAGAAGAGTAAACTTCCAACGCCGCCGGCATGGCGTTTTATCGCTTTCCATCGCCCTAAAGGGAGACAGGCCTATGGCAAAACGTAGGGAACGTTCTTTGCGACCGAAAGGATGATATCGCGCACGCCGCGCGCCAGCTTGCCCTTTTCCTGCGAAAGGTCGGCGACGAAGTCTTCGCCGAGCAGTCGAACACGCGCGCTGTTTTCGTTCAGCATCACAAAACCGCTGTTGTCGCTGTCCGCAAAATCTTCCTCGCTGCCGAAAACGGTAAGCTTGTCTTTGTAAGGGGCGCTCTCGTATGGGCAGAACGTCTCGCAGTTGCCGCACTCGTTGCACATGCGGTCCACGTGAACGATCTGCGGCATGGGCATGCCGGGTACGTCGATGGAAAGGTTGGCGCGGTTGGGGCATACATCCACGCAGCATTCGCACACCGTGGAGCATTCGAGGCAGCGCTCGGATTCGGCGACCGCGCCGGCGGGAGCAAGCACGCCGCGCTTGGCAACGGCGCGATCCCTATCGTCCGCAACCGCCGCCTCGGCAAAGCTCGCGCCGGCGATGGCCTGCGCGGCCGCCATCGCATCGGCGATCGCTTCTACTACCGTGGAAGGCCCTCGGTGCGCGTCCCCGATCACATACACATTGCCGGTTTCGGAAAAGAGCTTATCATCGCTGACCATCACGCGACCCCGCGCATCCACTCCCACGCCGTTGGCGGCGAAGAATTTGCGGTCGATCCCCTCGCCCACCGCAGCAATCACCGTATCGGTGGGAATATCTACCTTCGTATCGGTGACTACCGGGCTGCGCCTGCCGGTGGCATCCGCCGCGCCAAGGCGCATGGCGGTGCAAGCTAACCTTCCGTCTTTATGGCCTACGGGCGCGAGCAACTCGTAAAACTCCACGCCGTCTTCCATCGCCAGGCGAAGCTCTTCCTCGTCGGCGGGCATGTAGCGCTTGGTGCGCCGGTAAATGATGCGCACATTCTCGACGCCGGGCGCCCGCTTGGCCGCGCGAGCCGCATCCATGGCCGTGTTGCCGGCGCCGACGATGGCGACATCCTTGCCAAGCTTTACGCCGGACGGGTTTTTCTTGAACGCTTCTAAGAAATCCAGCACGTTGAGCGCCTCGCCGTATTCCAGCTTAAGCTCGCCCGGGCTCCACGCGCCGCATGCGAGCACGACATCCGTAAAGCCCTGCTTGCGCAGCTCGTCGGCGGAGGCGATTTCCACGCCGGTCAGAATTTTTGCGCCCATCGCCTCGACCAGGGCGATATCCTTGTCGATGGCGGCATCCTGAATGCGGAACGCGGGGATCACATCGCGCACGATGCCGCCCGCTCTTTCCCGCTTTTCAAACACCGTAACCTCGACGCCCTCGCGCGCAAGGAAATATGCCGCGGCAAGCCCCGCCGCGCCCCCGCCTACCACGGCCACCTTGCGGCCGTGCTTGCGATCGGGTCGCCTCAGGCCCGCGAGCAAACCATCATACGCCGCCTCTGCCGCCTCGAGCTTCGTAGAGCGGATTTTTACCGAATCGTCGTAGAAGTTTCTAACGCACCGATCCATGCAGTGGTGCGAGCAGATCGTGCCGGTAATGAAGGGCAGCGGGTTGCGATCCACGATCACCCGCAGCGCTTCCAGGTGCTTGCCCTCGCCCACAAGGCGCACGTATTCGGGGATATCCTGCCCGATGGGGCAGCCGTCGCGGCAGGGAGACAGGAAGCAGTTCATCAGCGGCACTTTGGCGCGCCGCTTGCGCTGCGGCATGGGCTTGATGGGTTTTCTATAGTAGGGGTCCTCAAGGCTGGCCTTGGCGAGCGCCTGCACGGCCGACGCATCAAGGCCCGTAAACGCCTCCGTACCGCAGCTCTTAAGCAGGCGCGCAAGCTGGCTCGCGCGCTGGTAGCCGCCGGGCTTAAGCAGCGTGGTTGCGACGGTAACCGGCCAAATGCCCGCATCGCGCAGCGCGCGGATGTTGTGCGCGTCCGCACCGCCGGAATAGGAGATGCGCAGCTTGCCGCCGAACGCAACCGCGAGCTTCTCCGCCACGGCGATGGACAGCGGAAACAGCGATCTGCCGGACATGTACATTTCGTTGCCGGGCAGCTCGTTCGCAGCGATATCCACCGGGAAGGTGTTCGTCAGCTTTACGCCGAACTGTAGCCCGCGCTCCAAGCATAACTCCGACAGGCGCTCAAGCATCGGCACGGCGTCGGCGAACTGAAGATCGGCCTTGAAGTGATGGTCGTCAAAGGCGATGTAATCGTAGCCCAGCTTATCGAGGATATCGCGGGCGGTTTGGTAGCCCAGCAGCGTCGGGTTGCACTTGATATAGGTGTGAAGGTTTTTTTCTTTGATCAGGTACGATGCAATGCGCTCGATCTCCTGCGGCGGGCAGCCGTGCAGGGTAGAGAGCGTAATCGACTCGCTGACGCGGGGAGAAATGGCCTCGACATACGTGCGGTCCACGTTGGCGAACTTTGCAAGGTTGTCGCGCGCCCACGCGCGGCATTCCTTCCATACGGATGTCTGGGCAGCATCCTTCATGCCCTCGATATAGCCGTCGATCTTTTGCGACTGAATGCCCGCAAGATCGTACCCCACGCTCATGTTGAACACAAATCCGTCAGGATCGCCCAGCTTAAGCTCCTTGGACAAGAGCTTCAGGGCATACCACGCCCTTACGTATTCGCCAAACGCCTGCTCCACCCGAAGCTCGGTGGACCATTCGCAGTTGTAGCATTCATCCGCAGCGGTGATGCAGGGTTTCTCCACCGGCAGGTCTTCGCCGTCGATGATCTGCACGGTTTTCAACTCAAAAAACCGCGAGCCCGCCGCATATGCGGCGATGATGTTTTGCGCCAGCTGCGTGTGGGGCCCGGCGGCGGGGCCAAAGGGCGCCTCCAGCCTGCCGGAAAAGATCGGCGCGCCTTCGCCGGCCTCATAGCGGTAGGGTCTGGCGACCCCAAACATTCCCCTTTTGCCCTTCGCGCCGTCAAGCGCCCAGTCCATCAACCTGCCAAACGGAATCGGCCTCATGATATCGCCCATGGTTTCGCTCCTCCTCGCGGTTATCTATCGGTTCAGGCGTTGATGCGCGCCCAGAGATCCTTCGCCTGTTCGCGGCACTTGGCAAAAAACTCGCGGGTGTCGATACCGGTCAGCTCGCGGTCCCGCATGAGCACCTTGCCGTTTGCCACCGTGGATATAACATCGCGGCCCTGCATGCCGAACAGCGCGTGGCCGTCAAGGTTGTCCGCGTAGAGCGGCGTGAGCGGATCGTAGTTAAGCACGATCACGTCGGCGGCGGCTCCCGCCTCCAGCACGCCCAGCTTGCTGTCAAAGTAGCGCGCGCCGATTTGCGCGTTGTTCGCAAACAGCATCTGCGGCACCTCGGCCCACCCTACCGTCGGATCGCACAAGTTGTGCTTGTGCAGGCAGTTGGCCGCCTTCATGGATTCGAACATATCGTTTGTGTAGCCGTCCGTGCCAAGGCCCGTAAGAATGCCTCGCCGCATGAGCTCCAGCGTAGGCGGGCAGCCTACCGCGTTGCCCATGTTGGATTCGGGGTTGTGCACGACCATGGTTCCGGTTTCCCTGATGATATCCATCTCCAGGCCGTTTACGTGAATGCAGTGCCCCGCGATGCTCTTTTTGCCCAAAATACCGTTGTCGTGCAAGCGCTGGATCACGCGCTTTGCATACTTTTTTAGCGAGTCGTACACGTCGTCCATGCCCTCGGCAACGTGAACGTGAAAGCCTATGCCCTCGGGCGTATGCTCGCGGCACAGCGCAAGGCTCGCGTCGGACAGCGTAAACGAAGCGTGCAGACCCATCATGCCCTTGATCATATCCGTATCGTCCTGCGCGCAAAAACGGATGAACTCGGCGTTCTCCTCAACGGCCTTTCGCATCTTTTCTTCGCCGTCGCGATCGGATACCTCGTAGCACAGGCAGCTTCTCACGCCCAGTTCCTTGGCCGCGTCGGCAATCGCAAACAAGCTGCCGGATATGCCGCCGTAACTGGCGTGGTGGTCAAACACCGTGGTGACGCCGTTGCGTATGCAATCTATATAGGTAGCCATGGCGCTGAAGCGCGTATCTTCAAGGTTCATGTTGCGGTCGATCGTCCACCACATGCCGCCCAAGATATCCAAAAAGTTTTTGGGGGCATAGCCGCGGATCGAAAGGCCGCGGGACAGCGCGCTGTAGATGTGGTTGTGCGCGTTGATCAGCCCCGGCATGATCAGCCCGCCGCGCGCATCGAGAAGCTCGGCATCAGGGTATTTTAGCCGGATATCCGGGGCGGCGCCGACATCCACGATGTTGCCGCCATCGACGGCTACAGCGCCGTCCGGGATTGCGCGGTGGTTCTCCCCGCGAGTCATCACGGTTCCGTTGGCAATTAGCAGCATAGGACTCCTCCTTACTTTAGGTTGGAAAGAAAACGCGCCCACGGCCTTGCGGCCCGTGGACGCCTTTGCGGCTCAAGCAAGCGAACGAAAGCCGTGCAGGCGTCGTTCTGCCCGTGCGCGAAGCACTCCGTTACAGCAGCGGTTCGATCGATTTTTTACGAGCCCAGTATACCATAGAAAAATTTTGATCACAAGAGAATCGCGCAGGAAAACTAAATTTATTTTTTTTTGCATAAAACATATTGTAAACCCCAACGCACATGCTATAATAACCGTACCATCGCAAAAGGGAGGCGCGGGCATGTCCATCAATGCGCAAACGCTCAGTTTTCTATCGCAGCTGGCCAAGGGGCTCGCCGCACAGTTCGGCCCCAACTGCGAGATCGTCGTGCACGATCTGAGCGATAACAACATTTCACAATCCATCGTCATCATCGAAAACGGCCACGTAACCTCGCGCCAGGTGGGCGACGGCCCTTCGCACGTCGTGCTCGAGGCGTTGCGCGGCGACAGAAGCGCGCTTAGCGATCACCTAAACTACCTGACGCGCACGCAGGACGGACGCATCTTAAAATCCAGCACTCTGTATGTTCGCGACGATAGCGGCGACGCCATTGCCATTTTCGCGATCAATTACGATATTACGCATCTTCTCATGGTGGAAAACACGCTGCACGCGATGACGAGCGCGGAGGGCGGCGAGAGCGAGCCGGAGAAGATCGTATCCAACGTAAATGACCTGCTCGACGAGCTGATTGAGCAAAGCGTGCGCATCGTTGGCAAGCCGGTTGCCCTTATGAACAAAGACGATAAGATACGCGCCATCCAATTTTTGAACGATTCCGGCGCCTTTCTCGTCACGAAGAGCGGCGATAAAATCTCAAAATTTTTCAGGATCTCGAAATACACTTTATACGGCTATATCGACGCGGGGGAAAAGAAGGAGTAAAAGCAGCCTTCCGTCTCCCCCGCGTCAATCCCTTCTTACTTGGCCGCGCCTGTGTTGGGCTCTTCCTTATCCTTGGGCAGCACGAGGTTCAGTATGATCGCCATCAGCGTTGCGATGACCACCGAGGACGAGCCGAACACCGTGGTAACCCACTCGGGGAAGCCCTGCAGGCAGTTCGCAACCGATGTGACGCCCACGCCTAACGCTACTGAGAGGCCTACCACCGATACGTTGCGGTGGGTAAGCTTCGCAGATGTGATCATGCGGATGCCGGTCATGGTGATGGTGGCAAACACCGAAATCGTCGCGCCGCCGATCACGCTTTGGGGGATCGTCGTCAGCGCCGACGCAAATTTCGGGATGAAGCCCGCAACCAACAGCACCGCGGCCGCAAACGCGAACACTACCTTGTTCACCACGCGATTCACCGTTACGATGCCCACGTTCTGGCTGTAGGACGCCGTGGGCAGCCCGCCGAAAAACGCGCCGACGATGCTCGCGGCCCCCTGGGCGATGATGCCGCCGGAAAGCTCTTTATCCGTTGGCTGCCGGTCGAGCCCGCCCAGAGTGGTGGAGGATAGGTCGCCTATGGTCTGCACAGAGTTGACGATGTACATGATCGCCATGGAGATGCACGCGCTTACGTTGAAGCTGATGCCAAAGTGCATCGGCTGAACCAGGTGGAAGAACGAAGCCTCTTTTACCGCGTCAAAGGAGATCATGCCCATGAAGAAAGCCACGATGTAGCCCACCACCATGCCCAGCAGAATGGCCGCGAGCTTCATCGTACCCTTGGTAAAGAAGTTAAAGAAGATGACTACCGCGAGCGTAATGATCGCCACCAGCCAGTTTTGCGGGCTGCCGAATGTGGCGCTTCCTGCCCCGCCGGCCATGTACTTTACCGCGGTGGGATAGAGCGAAAGACCTATCGTAAAGATGACGGTGCCGGTTACCAGCGGTGGGAAGAACACCCTTAGGCGCTTGACAAAGATGCCGAACACGATCGCCACCGCGCCGCCCACAATCTGGGCCCCTAAAATGGTGGAAAGCCCAAACTGCCCGCCGATGGCCAGCAGCGTCGGCACATAGGCGAAGCTTATGCCCATCACGACCGGAAGCCCCGACCCGATACGCCAAATCGGGAAGAGTTGAATCAGCGTTGCGAGCGCGGTAATCAAGAGCGACACCTGCACGAGAATCACGCGATCGGCCCCCTGCAAATTGCAGGTGTTGGAAACGAGGATGGCCGGGGTTACAACGCCTACGATGGCCGCGACGACGTGCTGTAGCCCCAGGGGAACGACCTGCTTGACGGGTGGAATGCCGTTCAATTCGAAAATGGAACCTGAGAACCTCGCCGGTTTGGTACTCATGGCTGCGTTCACCTTCCCGATGTTTGTTGGCCTTACTATACCGCATGGCGTAAAGATTTTGCAACAGAATAATTAATTTTTGGGAACATGTACTTTTGTTCATTCTACCATATAAAAATATGCGGTTGGCGCGAAAAAGCAAAACTTTATTTAGCAGGCGCGCCTATGATCAAACCATAAGAAGATGTGCTAGACTATAATAGGGTGCGACATCAAGCTTTTCGTGACTGGGCGCCGAAGTGCTTTTGGTACAGCGCCTCGACCGCCTCGTCCGCATCCTTACACAGCGCCCGATACCGAAGGAGGAGTTCCCGCCCAGCGGGTGAAAGCTCGGAGTTGCCGCCTCCCACTCCGCCGGATTTGCCCAGCAGCAACGGCGCGCCCAATTCCTCTTCGGCAGTTTTAAGGATGCGCCAAGCCTTGGAATAGGCCATGCCCATGCTCGCGCAGGCCGAGCGAAGCGAGCCCGTATCTTGTACAAGCGTCAAAAGCCGACAGATGCCGGGCCCGAAAAATTTATCTGCGCCATGGATTGTGATGCGCACCCTGCACGAATAGGCGCCGTAGTCTACCAAAGTTTCGGCCATATCAACGCCCCCTTGGCCCTAGTATATCTGAAAGCCGGGCCTTTTCTATAGCAGTCGTTATTCTTTTTAAAGAATAACCAAGGAGGCTACCCCGTGCATCATCTGTTTCTCAGCGGCCCTTCCGGCGCAGGCAAGTCGACGCTGCTTCGCACGCAGCTCGCCCCTTTTGCGGATTCTGCGGCAGGCTTCGTGTGCCGGCGCATCCTCGAGGGCGAATGCACCGCGGGGTTTTGTGCCGCGCGCATCGAAGGCTCGCTGCCCCCGCTCATCGCACATACAAAGCCCGTGGGCGGCGAACCCTTCTTATACAAGGGCGTGCAAAACCTCGGCGCGCTGGAAGCTGCGATCGAATGTGCGGTAACGGATGCCGGGCATCCGCGTTGCCGCTTCGTGCTGCTGGATGAGATCGGCGGAATCGAGCTGGTTTCCGATGCCTTTATGGCCAATGCATATAGGCTTCTCAGCGGGCCTTTGCCGTGCATCGGCGTGTTGAAATCGCCGGAAAACCTGCGCAGAACCCTGGAAAATCAGCATCTGCACGGCGACTATGCGCTACGGCACGCACAGTTATGCGCAAAGATCAAGGCCGCCGGGCGGATCATCGCGACGACGCGCGCTACCTTGCCCGAGGCGCAAGAGGAGGTGGAGGCATGGATGCAGGCCAACCTGCCCTGACGAAGGACCGGCGGGCAAACCGCTTTGCCTTTGCGCTGGCAGGGGCATTTCTCATCTGCTTCTTTACATCCTTCCTGCTCGGGCGCTATCCGATCGCTCCGTGGGATCTTTTGCGCATCGTAGCGTCGCGCATCTTCCCATTGGAGCGCACATGGCCTTCACAAATGGAAACCGTGCTTTTCCGCGTGCGCCTCCCGCGCGTAGTGGCCGCCGCGGCGATCGGCGCGGGGCTGTCCGTGGCGGGCGCGGCGTTCCAGGGCGTGTTCCGCAACCCGCTTGCATCGCCTGAGCGGCTTGGGGCCTCCGCCGGAGCGGGCTTTGGGGCCGCGCTGGCGCTTCTGTGCTCGGCGGGTGCGCTGGCCGTTACGGCCTTTTCGTTTGCGGGTGGGCTCGTCGCGGTAGCCCTGGTGATGTTCATCACCTCCCGCGTCCGCTCCAGCTCGCTGCTCATCCTCGTGCTGGCGGGCGTGGTGGTTCAGGCGCTGTTTACGGAGGGAATTTCCTTTGTCAAACTGGTGGCGGATCCGAGCAATCAGCTTCCGGCGATCACCTACTGGCTGATGGGCAGCCTCGCGTCCATCGCGCCGCGGGATCTCCTATTTTTACTGCCGGCCGTCGCGGCGGGCGCAGTTCCGTTGTTTTTTCTGCGCTGGCGCCTGAGCGCGCTGGCATTGGGCGACGATGTCGCCCGTACGATAGGCGTGGATGCTCGGCGGCTTAGGATGGCCGCGATCGCCTGCTCCACGCTCATTACCGCGGCATGCGTGGCGGTCAGCGGCATGATCGGCTGGGTGGGGCTTGCTATCCCGCATTTTGCGCGCATGTTGGTGGGCGCGGATTATCGCCGCCTTCTCCCCGCCTGCGCGCTCGCCGGCGCCAGCTTTCTTCTGATCGCCGACAACATCGCGCGCCTAGCCACGACCGCCGAGATCCCCATCGGCATCTTGACCGCGTTCGTCGGCGCGCCTTTTTTTCTATATCTACTGATAAAGGAGGGGCGGCGACTATGAGCGTGCGCGTCAGTAACCTGTCGCTCGCCTACGATGGCCGCGCGGTGCTTAGCGACCTAAGTTTTGCCGCGGAAAAAGGATCGCTGGTGTGCGTGCTAGGCGCGAACGGCGCGGGCAAGAGCACGCTGTTCCGCTGCCTTTTGGGCCTGGAAAGCGGCTATACCGGCCGCATCGAAGTGGGCGGCCGCGACATCCGGGAAGAAAATACGGCCCTGCGCGCGCGCAAGATCGCCTATGTGCCACAATTTCAGGAAGTCGCCTTCCCTTATGTTGCGCACACGCTGGTATTGATGGGCACGACCGCGCGGCTTGGGCGCTATGCGAGCCCTGGGGCTGCAGAAGAGCGCGCCGCAAACGAGGCTCTTAATAGGCTGGGCATCGCACATTTGGCACATCGAAGCATCGAACACATGAGCGGCGGCGAGGTGCAATTGGTATGCATCGCGCGCGCGCTGGCGCAGCAGGCAAACGTATTGGTGATGGACGAGCCTACTGCAAACCTCGATTACGGCAACCAGGCGCGCGTTATGCGCATCGTAACGGGCCTCGCCCGGGGCGGCTATACAATTATCCAATCCACCCACAACCCGGAGCAGGCGATGCTGTATGCCGACCGGGTGATCGCCCTTCACCGCGGCGAAATCGTCGGCGACGGCGCGCCCAAGGATGTTATGGATGCCGCCTTGATGGAGACGCTTTACGGCATCGGCGTTAGAAGCGTCGATTTAGAAGAAGAACGCATTCGGGTGTTCATTCCCGAAACAAGGGCTTGCCCCTAAAACAGAATTTGCCGGCAGCGAAAGAGATTTTTCCAAGTCTGCGAGGAGCCGGAGCGGGGCGTGGCCTTAAGCTACGTTGAACGCAGTCAGGCATGGCGGGCTTGGAAAAGGGCCGCGTTGATGGCAGATCATGGTTCAGGGACACGCGCCAAATAGGAGGTATCTCGATGCACAGAAAACCAATCGCATTTATCCTTTGCCTGGCCCTGGTGGCCGCCCTCGCCGGATGCTCCGGCGCACCCGCCGAAAAAGCGGGCGCGACGCACATATTTATCGATTCGTGTGGGCGCGAAGTCACGGTTCCTGCAGCCATCACGAAAATCGCACCGGCGGGCGTGATCGCGCAACTGATGCTCTATTCGCTGGCGCCCGACAAGCTGGTGGGGCTCACCGGCCGCTTCACCGAAGAGGCAAAGCTGTATATGGACGACAAGTACAAGGAACTGCCCGCGTTCGGCCAATTTTACGGCAAAAACGCGAATCTGAACATGGAAGCGCTCGCCGCGGCGGCTCCCGAGGTGATCATCGACATCGGCGAGGCGAAAAAAACCGTCAAAGAGGATATGGACGCGCTGCAAGAGCAGATCGGCATTCCGGTGGTGTTCATCGAGATGAGCCTTGCGACCACCGCCGACGCGTATGTTGCACTGGGCGAGCTGCTCGGCGAGCAAGCCGCGGCCAAGAAGCTGGCCGACTACTGCGCAGCCGCCGTCGCCGACGCGCAGGAAAAATCGGCCGCCGTCGCGGAAGATGGGCGGCTGACGGTGTACTACGGCGAAGGCGCCGATGCGCTGGTGGGCAACCCGGCGGGCTCCATCCACGCCGAGATTCTAGAGTTTGTCGGGGCGGTCAACGTCGTGGACGCGGAGTTTTCCAGCGGGGGCGGGCAAATCTCCGCCGAGCAGATTCTTTTGTGGAACCCTGACGTCATTTTGCTTGGCCAGGATGTGGAAGCGGATGCCATTGCGGCGGACGGCAGCCCGTGGCGCGAACTGGACGCCGTCAAAAGTGGGAAAACCTATGTCGCCCCCTATACGCCCTACAACTGGCTGGGCCGTCCGCCGTCGGTCAACCGCATTCTGGGCGTGAAGTGGCTTGGCAACCTTTTGTATCCGGAACTGTACGACTACGACATGGTCAAGGAAGTCAAAGATTTCTACAGCCTGTTTTACCATTACGATCTGACGGATGAACAGGCCGCAGATCTGTTAAAACGGTAAAGGCCCTCGGCAACATCGATTCTAGGCGTTCCGGGAACCGGCGCGCGGGGCGGCCCCATACTATACCGGCGGGTGATACGCGTTGCTAAAGTTCCCACATGAAAATACTTTTGAGAACATGAGGAAAAAGAGCGTCAACGCGCTCCAAGGCCCGAATCCAATGATCGGGCGATCGGATTCACAGACGCCAACTTCACACGCTGCATCTCTAAACTCACCAAGTAATATTTACATCATGTGCCAAGGCCTGCGGATGCAAAGCCGTTCTCAAGCAAGGCACAAGCATCGAAACGGGCGGACGAACACAAGTTGATTGGAAGATTTTTTCCCATAGCGACAACGCTTCACTTCGAACGCGTCGCATCGCAAAAGAGGAGCCGGAGGCCGTTGCTCCCGGCTCTTTTCTTAACTGCTTATTCTCCTTACTCATATTATTCCCAATTAGCACATCCATGAAAACCGAACGCCAGGCTTATAGAGACCGCATCAACGGTTATGTCCATTGCGATCCGCATCTCCTGAGAATAAGTTGTGTACTTGAAGGGTGGAAGGATATCGGGAAGCTGTTATAGAATCATTATAATTGACGCATGACCCTAGCCCTACTATGAAAAAGTATATGGAGAAAAAATAAAATGAAAGCTGTCCATTTGCTTTATGTGGCTCTGGTGATCAGTCTGACCGCATGCAGTACCGTAGAGAGCCCGCCAACAGCTACACCGGCTACCCCGACACAGGCCCCGGCTACGCAGGTAATAATAGCGCCGCCGCGTGAGGAAATCAAATATCTCGGGCGATTCAATAATACGGTATTGGGCTTTTCATATAATTCGCTGGAACTTACTTATTATGCTAATTTAGATGATTTCCTTCCCATAGTATCACAATTTGAAGAAGCGATTGAGCTAACATATCCTAGCCTGATAGAGCTCTTTAGTGGTGCAGAGAAATATGAAGGCATTCGAATGAATGTCGCCCCAGATATCCAAGGGTTGATTAGGGTTACTGCTATGCGTTCTCTTGATCAATCAATGTATGCCATCAAAATCATTACAGGCAAGAGTGCGGACCTGTACAATGATTACCTGGCCCTCTTTTTCTCCGTAGAGGATAGTAGGGTATATGGAGTATCAGCCCTCGCATATACAGCGCGCGCTGATAGTGATCTCTCGTTTTACAGTATGGGTGACAAGACATGGTGTCTGGTCACCATGAGCAGTACAGGGACAGGACATTGGGCTACTTGGAGCTGTCTGTATGATCCTTTTACTGCATGCGTGGACTTCGGCTATCCGGTATATGAACACAGCGCTATGACCGACAGCTTATATGCCAGTGAGGCGGACTGGGGGTACACCGTTGACAATGAATCGCTATACTTCGAAGCGGAGTATGCGCTTTTCCTTCCCGACGCACAGACAAAGCTGTTCACAGGAAATGTTAGCTGCACCATTCGTTATGACGAACCAAGCGGCAGATTTGTAAGCGACAAGAATGTACCCGGCATTTTCACGTTCGGTTCTATGGAGCCTAAAGAACTGTGTTATTGGTTTATGGACGAGCTTAAAGAAGCAGCCATGAGTACCAATGAGCAAGTGCGATTATGGGCTATCGATATCCTAAATGAAGGTGGCGTGACTTAATTAGCTAAATAAGCCGCAGCGTTCGCTGCGGCTTACGTTTACGGAACGACCTACTTCTTCGGGACGTAGAAATCAAGGTTTCCAACTGTTGTGAGTTTGGTTAGACTGTTAAGATCGGATCCGGTGTACCCTTTGGTTCGGTACTCCGTGCAACCGGCGTTTTTGATGGTGCTATTCCATATACTAGATGGGCTTGCGAGAAAGTCGCCAGCAAGCCTAAGGTTCTATTTCCACATCGCAGTAGTGCGGTCAGGCTGTGCTGCGTTGCCGAAAGACATTGTCATCCCTGACATGGCATGGAAGGCGCCTATCTTGCAAACGACCTCCTTATAATCAGCCATCCCTCCTTTGCGGTTGAACATCACCTGTAGAACCGCCTTCATCTCAGCCTCATCATCCCGGCATTCACCGTGAAGGCAACGGGCAACGGCTTCCTTTTCAGCCATTGTAGTTTTTTTAGAAGAGGGAGTGACCCCCAAGGGATGACCATAAGGAAAAGAAACCGGATCTTCTCGCTTAAGCGCAAGCAACGCGGTTAGTTTTGCATTGACGTTGGCTCCTGCGGTTCCATCGATCGGCGTCATCGAATGAATCTTCTGAAAGTGCATTACCTTTTTCACGGTATGTTGCCCATATACGCCATCTGCCTTCAAAAGATTCTGATAATTCATGCCGACATCGATCAGATTCTGCTGAAGAGTTTTTACATCTGCATTGGGGGTGTTGTTATTTGTATACTTGAGCCCGGCCGTGTTCTGAGTGATTACTGGATTGTCATATTGCTTTATAAGGTTTTGCAGGATGGTCAGCGTTTCTTTCCCCACAATTCCGTCGTTCATCAAGCCTAATTGCGCTTGAAATTGCTTTACATAGCCGGTCATGGTACCATTGAAAGTTCCATTGATCGTCTGGCTGAAACCGGCCTTTTTTAGCAACTCCTGTACCTGCTTGATGACGTTCTCACTACGAAGAGAACCCTCGACCAGAACCTTGGTTTCGCCAGTTATTTGAGATAAAGAGGTGATATCGTGATATTTCGCATTTGTTAAATCAACAGCCATAAAACTACCTCCCGATATTTTCTCGTTTCAGATGGCCATCTGTTGATTTCATTTTAGCTCCAGGAGACGAATAAGAGGAGTGACAATACCGTGACAAAGCAAAGATCTGCCGACGCAGCGTCCTGAAAGGGCACCTTCTATAAAGAGAGCGCTGCGAGCAATGAACCACGTAGCTCATCGTCCTGTCCTGTCTTATAGTCTGAATAGTCCTAAAAAATGTCGCTCCATGTCGCTGATTCCGATTTATACTGTTATCATCAAGGGCCGGCGCGAACGCGTTGGCCTTTTTCGATCCGCAGAAAGGGGTGACAGAATGATGATGACGGTGGAGAAGATGGAGATGTTGTTGCGGAGCGCCAGAGAGCATCGAGCCCAAATCAAGGTATATGAGTTGTATATGGACAATTTCGAAGCGGATGGCATGTTGTACGTGGCCGAGAATGCGGAACCGATCGTTTATGGGCGTATTAAGAAAAACCTACAGAGACTTAAGCTTGAAGCGGCAATTGTTGAATCCTGCGTCTGTGCATTGACTGCAGAGGAACGATTCATAATTAAGACGCACATGATCGACGGTCTTGACTGGTCCAGGACCATAGTGGAAATGGAAGGAAAGTGGACTAAGGAATTCGGGCGTGATGGCAGAACCCTCAAGCAGAAACAGCAAAACGCTCTGGTCAAGCTAGTGGGTTTATTCAACTCATGGTTCGAACAGACCGTCGCGCCTGATATTGCAGGCGACGGCTCTGAATGATAAACGCGCTTGAACTCTCAGATAACCACCCCGCATCCAACGAAAATACCCGTATACAGATATTTTCATATTAAGCGTTTATCCAGCTTTTCAAAAGCCGGCCGCCGGAGGCCCTCGTCGCGATCCTTTGTCGTCCATCAAAACGCCCGGCTTAAAAGCCGAGCGTTTGAACGAACACATACGTCCACGCATCGGAAAGGCCGTCGATGAATCTATAACCCTCCCAGTTAAAGCCCTTGAGCCCTTCGGGCCTGTCGATCTTGTTTTTCACGATGTATCTGGCCATCTGCCCGCGCGCGATGCGCACGGTTGAAACCGTTCCCCGCGCGCGGCCCTGCTTTTGCACCAGGAAGCGGCAGGTTATCATTTCATCCTTGGCAGAGCGGTGG
>JAVBNW010000142.1:0-46520 GCA_031551255.1 Eubacteriales bacterium
CTATTCCCCGCCGCCGAGCAGTACGCCAGGCAGATCGGGGTATGGATGCCAATCCGTCGTCTTTTCGGCGCTTGTAATTTCTTGGCTTTCGATGCCCGCGTCGGCGAGCAGTTTGCCCAGCGCCCCGGCGCTAATGTTTCCCTCGACGCATAGCTCTGCGCCGCCGCATTTGTTTTCCTCCAGCCATAGCCTGGCTCCGAACGGCCCATCCTCGCCGACGGCGGTGGTTCCTACCCGATACCCGCGCGGCGCATCGGGGTCGAGCGTCCTGAGAAAATCCGCGCGCGTGGCGATGGGAAGCCCCAATGCCTTTGCGGCCGCGAGCGCATATTCCATCGATGTGCGGTTGGGCAGAGGCAGTGCGCCGACGAGGCCGAGGCAGTAGGGGCAGGCGCTTTCGTTCCGCGCACAGGTGCATAGAAACTTTGTTTTCGTGGTTAAACCGGCCTGCAGCATCATACGGTTCCCCCTTCCAACGCGTTGATGATTTGCAAAAGCGCCGCTTCGCCGCCCATATGGCCGATCAGCGCGATGTTTCCTATGGATGCGCAAGGCAGGCCGCTCAATTCCGCCGCCATGGCGGCTATGGGCGCGCCGTCGTCCGTGGGCAAAAGCAGCGCGTCGCACGTTTCGAGCATAGAGCATAATTCGCTTGTGATGCGGGCCCTGGACGCCAGCGCGCCGGGGTAGGCGCCTTCGTTCAGCATGCGCTTGCCCAAACAAAGCGCGTTCTTTACCGTAGGGTAGCAATCGTCCGGCTCGTATCCGGCGAGGGTGAATAAGGCCTCCACGGCCTCGATTGCCGCGTGGGTTTCCGCGATGGCTTCGGGCATCGTTGCCGGAACTTGGACGAAACCCAACATCTTAAACGGGGCGAAGTTTGCGTCTTCTATCGCGCCGATCTTCATCCCCTTCACCGACTGGCCGAATAACCGTGCATAATTATAGCAGTTAGGGCGCAGCATCGCCGGATCGTAGGGATCAAAATCGCTGATCGCATCCATCATCATCGCAACGTCTTTGGTGGTGGAGGCTGCGATGCCCACCTGCTTAAGCGACGGCGCTGCCATGGCAACGCCGTAACGCGACACCGTGCCGAAAGAGGGTTTGAGCGCCGCAATATCTTCTTGAAACATTGTGTGTGGCGTGCAGGGCAGTACGTTTAAGGCCAGCGCGGCAAGGCATACCTTCGAAAGCACGGCATGGCCGGCGGCGAAGCTCTGTACGCCCAACCCGAAGGGCGAGCCCGCGAGCATGCCTACGATCAGCGCGCCGTAGCCATCCAGCTTGTGTAAGATCGTCGCGTCGTATGTAGGCGCTTCCCTACCATAAAATTCGTTAAAGTTATCGATGCCCGCGACGCATAGCGTGTCCTCGACGGCTATGGGAACCCCGGTGGTGTCGCGGGCGGAGCGCTCGGCGATGCGCTCGGCGGCGTAGATAGCGCGTGCAAGCGCTCGCCGCGTAAGCGGTACGGAAAACATCTCGCTTTCGGTGCCTTGGCATAGCATCACAGCCTCGCGCGGCGAGATTTCGCCCTTATCCAGCATGCCGCGCAGCGAAGACGCGGTTAAGCGCTTTCTCACTTGATCACTTCCTTACGCGTCGATGATACATGGTCGATGCGCAAAGCGCTTATTTCCCGCGCAGGTAGCGCATAGATGGGGCCGCGTGTATCCGCCAGCGATAGCGCGGCTTGCCCGCGCTCGCGAGTATACCGAAGTAGTTTTTTGTGCGGCGTTTCCGGCCCGGGCGCCGGTGGGATGAGCGCATGGCGGCGCACGAGCGCGCGGTCGGCGCGCAGAGAGGTCAATGCGCGCGCGGGAAGGGAGGGCGTCTCCATCGTGACGAGCTCTATCCGTGCAGGGGAAGGAGTGCAAGGAGGCTTTTTGACGGCCGGGTTTAGCACAGTAGGTTTCATCGATTTCACCTCACGGCATAATTATACGCTTTATATGTATATAATGCAAGACTGCGCCGGATAAACGCAAAAATATGACTAACTATGCAAGATCAACGTATTCTTAACCCTATAAACCATTGCGCGCTGCCCGTCTGCTGGTGTATGATGACTTGACGATTTGATGGATTGACCGACCACAGAAGGGAGCCAACATGGACAAGGCGACTCTGCTTTTGCAGGACGGAACCTCGTATGTCGGCAAGGCCTTCGGCGCGCGCGCCGAGGCATCCGGCGAGATGGCCTTTTTTACGGGCGTCGTAGGCTGTGTGGAGAAGATGACCGATCCGAAGAGCGCGGGCAGGCTATTGCTCTTTACGTTTCCAACCATCGGCGGCTACGGCGTGATACCGGAGGATCTCCCCTCTAAAAAGATAAGCGCGCAGGGCATCGTCGTCCGCTCGTGGTGCCGGCATCCGTCCAACGCCCGTTCTCGCGGGGATGTGGACGGTTTTTTGCGTGAGGCGGGCGTTCCGGGCCTCATGGGCATCGATACCCGGGCGCTGATGATTAAGCTTCGCGCCGCGGGCAAGATGCGGGCACTGCTGCTCCAGGGCGAGGTAAAGCCGGACGAAGGCTTGATAGCGCGCGCCGCCCGGGGAACTTTCGAGTACACATATGAGGGAAAGCGCGCGGAATTCCCCGGCGAAGGGCCGCGGATTTGCGTGATGGACTTCGGCTGCGGCGAGGCGCTTGCAAAAAACCTGAGCGCGCGCGGCGCGCATGTGACGCTTGCGCCGGGCGCGTTAGGCGGCGGGGTTCGCGGTGGTTTCGACGCGTTCGCGCTGTCGGACGGCCCGGATGGGCAGGAAAGCGCGCCGCTCAAGCTTCCTGTGGGGGCGCCGGTGTATGGCGAAGGGTTTGGGCATTTGCTGCTTGCGAAAATGCGCGGGGGCAAGGTTTCGCGGATGAATGCCATGCACGGCGGGGCGAACCTGCCGGTGCGGTGGGGCGATAGGGTCTACATCACCAGCCAGTTCCACACCATGGCGGTATCCGAGGTTCCCACGGGCGCAGCGGAGGTTGTGCGCAATGTAAACGACGGTACGGTGGAGGCAATTCTCTACCCGGATGCGCTGAGCGTGCAGTTTCAACCCTGCATGGATGCAGGCCCGCACGACATGGGCTGGGTATACGATCGCTTCCTGAGCATGGCAAAGGGGGCGAGTGCATGCCGTTGAGTAAGGGCTTAAAAAAAGTAATGGTCATCGGCTCCGGCCCGATCATCATCGGACAGGCCGCGGAGTTTGACTATGCGGGTACCCAGGCTTGCCGCGCGCTGAGGGAAGCGGGGCTGGAGGTCGTGCTCGTCAACTCGAACCCCGCCACGATCATGACCGATCAGACCATGGCCGATCACATCTACATCGAGCCCCTCACCTTGGATGTGGTGCGCCGCATCATCCAGCTGGAAAAGCCGGATGGCCTGCTCTCCACTCTGGGCGGGCAGACGGGGCTTACGCTCTCAATGCAACTGGCCAAGGAAGGCTTTTTAAAGGAACACAACGTACGCCTGCTAGGCGCGCGTCTGGATACCATCGAAAAGGCGGAGGACAGGCAGCTGTTCAAAGACGCGATGGCCGCAATCGGCCAGCCGTGCATTCCTTCGCAGGTGGAAACCACGGTGGAGGGCTCGCTTGCCTTTGCTGAGGAAATCGGCTACCCCGTTGTGGTGCGCCCGGCGTTTACCATGGGCGGCACGGGCGGCGGCTTCGCCGATAACCCCGAGCAGCTGCGCCAGATCGCCGAAAACGGCTTAAGGGCGTCGCCCATCACCCAGGTGCTCATTGAAAAGGGCATAGCGGGCTGGAAGGAAATCGAGTTTGAGGTGATGCGCGATGCCAAGGGCAACTGCATCACGATCTGCTCGATGGAAAACCTCGACCCTGTAGGCGTGCACACCGGCGATTCCATCGTAATCGCTCCGGCCGTTACGCTGTCGGTCCCCGAGTTTTCCATGCTGCGCAACGCGGCGCTGATGATCGTGGAAGAGCTCAAGGTGGAAGGCGGCTGCAATTGCCAGTTTGCCGTGCACCCCACTTCGGGAGAATACGCGGTAATCGAGGTCAACCCGCGCGTGTCCCGCTCGTCCGCGCTGGCCTCCAAGGCTACCGGCTACCCGATCGCCAAGGTGGCCACCCGTATTGCGGTGGGCTTTGCGCTGGATGAGATTCCCAACGAGGTGACAGGCGTTACCACCGCATGCTTTGAGCCGACGATCGACTATGTCGTCGTCAAATTCCCCAAATGGCCGTTTGACAAGTTCGTGTACGGCAAGCGCACGCTGGGTACGCAGATGAAGGCGACCGGCGAGGTGATGTCCATCGGCACCTCGTTTGAAAACGCGCTGATGAAGGCCGTGCGCTCGGCGGAACTGGGGCTTTTAACGCCATGGATGCCGCGCATGAAGGCGCTTTCGGATGACGAGATCGTAGCGCAGCTTTCCGTCTGCGACGACGAGAGGATTTTCGCCGTATACGAAGCCCTGGGGCGCGGCGTGGATGTGGAGCAGGTGCATTGCCTCACGATGATCGACAACTGGTTTTTGTGGAGGCTTAAAGACCTTGCGCTGCTGGAGCGCAGGCTTGCCGGCGGCGAGAAGCTTACCGGGGAATTGTACCGAGAGCTTAAAGAGATGGGTTTTCCCGATGGGGCGATCGAAAAGCTGTCCGGGCAAAAGCCGCCCTTAAAGCTTAAGCACTCGTATAAAATGGTGGATACCTGCGCGGGCGAATACCCGGCGAAGACGCCGTACTTTTATTCGACCTGCGACGAGGAATGCGACGCTTCTTCCTTTATCGCCGCGCAGCAAAACAAGCCGCCGGTGTTCGTGTTCGGCTCCGGGCCGATTAGAATCGGCCAGGGGATCGAGTTTGACTACTGCTCGGTGCACTGCGCCGCCGCGCTCAAAGCCCAGGGCTATGCGGCCGTAATGCTTAACAACAACCCCGAAACCGTGTCCACCGATTTTAACACGGGAGACAGGTTGTATTTCGACCCGCTAACGCCGGAAGACGTTCAGGAGGTAGCGGCCGTTGAAAAGCCGATTGGGGCGATCGTGCAGTTCGGCGGACAAACGGCGATTAAGCTTACGCGCTATTTGGAAAAGATGGGCATACCCATTTTGGGCACGCCCGCCGATTCGGTGGATATCGCCGAGGACCGCGAGAGGTTTGACGATCTGCTCGAGCGCTTGAGCATCCCAAGGCCCAAGGGCGCTACCGTGATGACTACTAAGGAGGCGCTTGCCGCCGCGCAGGATTTGGGCTACCCGGTACTGTTGAGGCCTTCGTACGTACTGGGCGGGCAGAACATGATCATCGCCCACGCTCCGGACGATATCGTCGAATACATGGCCATCATCCTGCGCGGCGGCATCGAAAACCCGATTTTGATCGACCAGTACTTGATGGGCACCGAGGTGGAGGTCGACGCGATTTGCGACGGCGAGAACTTCCTGATTCCCGGCATCATGGAACATATCGAGCGCGCGGGCGTCCACTCGGGCGATTCCATTTCCGTCTACCCGTCCCAAACGCTGGACGCAAAGGCGAAGGATACCATCATCCGCCATACGGAGGCCATCGCCGGGGCGCTTCAGGTGGTGGGCCTTGTGAACATCCAATATGTGGTGTACAAGGACGAGGTGTACATCATCGAAGTCAATCCGCGCTCCTCGCGCACCGTACCCTATATCAGCAAGGTGACCGGCATACCGATGGTGAACTTGGCCACGCAGGTTATGTTCGGCGCGAAGCTTAAGGAGCTTGGCTACGGAACGGGGCTGTACCCCGAACGCGACATCGTGGCCGTAAAGGTGCCGGTGTTCTCGTTTGAAAAACTTCAGGATGTCGACACGCAGCTCGGGCCCGAGATGAAATCCACCGGCGAAGTGTTGGGCATTGCCAAGCGCTTTGACGAGGCGCTGCTCAAGGGCCTGCTTGCGGCCGGATACAAGATGAAAAAGGCCGGCGGCGTGCTGGTGTCGCTGCGGGACACCGATAAGCTCGAAGCCCTCCCACTGATCGAACGCTTCCAGGATATGGGCTTTGACATCTATGCCACCGGCGGCACCGCACGCACGCTCAACGCCCACATGATCGCCGCCAATGCGGTGTTCAAGGTGGGGGAGGGCGAGCCGAACCTGATGACGCTGCTCGAATCCGGTAAGATCGACTATGTGATCTCCACCGCATCCAAGGGCAGAAAGCCCGCGCGTGACGGCGTGAAGATTAGACGCAAGGCCGTGGAGCGCTCCATCGTATGCCTGACGTCCCTGGATACGACCCGCGCGATGCTCGATTGTCTCCATATGAAGCGGAGCATCGGCAACATAGAACTCGTAGATATCGTGAAATTGTAACTTGATTGGGCGAAAGACGCCGGTTTATATCGTACATCATTCCCCCGCGGCTAAGATGTGCCGTGGGGGAATGTCCACTCCAGGATCGGCGACATAGTCGGCCAACTTCAAAAACGGGGCAGGCGAGCGAGAGATTTTTTCGCAGGGCAAGGAGGCGTAAGGGAGTGTAGCCGGCGGCTACGCTGACTGGAGTTCGACGCCGCCATGTGGAAAAAGATCCGCTCGAATGCTCTGCTTTTAAGGTTGACCGATTATATACATACGAAGGCAGCTTTTCCCCGGTTTTCCGTGGATTTTCAGCGCTTTCCATGATATAATCTGAGGGCCGCTTGATCATGTATTTTTCATGTCGCAGAGATTTGCCGTTTTGTTTACGTTGCGCGCGTATGCCCGCGGTTTCTGCTGTAGTTCCGTTCTTTGAATGACATTGCCTTATTTACCGTCCATATTATTTTCGCATCAAGATCCGGCCGTATTTTCGAAAGCGCCCACAGCGCTGCCTATGCGGTCGTTTATCGCGGCATATACATAACGAACAATGAGGTGGCGCGGCGCGTGCCACCGCGAAGGAGCATCGGTATGCAGGAGATGATCGGAAGGGATCTCGCCCCCAAGCTAATTCGCACGCTCATCGACAACACCCCCGTCGCCTACATCATCCTGGACGATCAATACCGCATTCACTATATCAACGAAAACTTTTTAAAGCTGCGAAATCTTTCGCCCGAGGCGACCATCGGCGAGATTTGCTACAATATTTCCAACGGCGGCGTGCATTGCCGGCAATGCGCCGTGGAGCGCGCGCTCGCCACCGGCCGTAAGGCTTTTATATCGCGCAAGGATACGCTGCCCGGCGGCGCCGTGCGCTTTATCGACGATTATGCCATTCCGCTGACGCACGGGCGGGGCGAGGGCGAGCGGTATGTGCTTGAGATTATGGTAAACCGCACGCAGGAGATGCAGGCAAGAGAGCGGCGGGATGCTGACTACGACGAGATCCTGTCCATCCTGTCCACCCTGCTCGAGGCGAAGGATCGCTATACCGCCATGCATTCCGAAGGGGTAAGGACCGCGGCCGTGAAGCTTGCCCGCGCGATGGGGCTATCCCCTGAAGAAATTTTCGAAATTTCCATCGCCGCCAGCCTGCACGATATCGGCAAAGTGCGCGTGCCGGACGCGATCATCAACAAGCCCGGCAAGCTTACCGACGAGGAGTTTGCGATCATCAAGCACCACCCCGTGGCGTCCTACGATATGCTTCGCGATCTTTCCAGCTTCGACAACGTAAAAAACATCGTGCGCCATCACCACGAGCGCGTCGACGGCAGGGGCTATCCCGACGGCCTGGCGGGCGGGCAGCTCTCCATCGGCGCCAAGATCGTCGCGGTGGCGGATACGTACGATGCCATCACATCCACTCGCTCGTACCGCAAGGCTCTAAGCCACGAGTATGCGCTGGAGGAAATCGCCCGCGCGGCGGGCTCGCAGCTGGATGAAAGCGCGGTTGCGGCGTTTCTTGCGATGGACTTTGACGGCGACGGCACCGCCTCCCGCGCTCTGGATGGCGAAACAAAACCCGTGGAAAGGGTGATCGGCGCGCAGAGTGTTAGGAGCGAGCAGCGCTCGTTTGACAAGGGAGACTTTGTACAGGCGCTCGATCAAGACCGGCTGCTCGAGGAGATCTTCGACAACACGCCCTGCGGCTATGTGCTGATGGACAAGGGGCGCAAGGTGCTGTATGCCAGCCGCTATTTCCTCGAGTATATGGGCCTTTCCCAAGAGGATGTGCTCGGCAAGCTGTGCTACGAGGCGGGAGGCGTGGGCTCTGTGCCCTGCCCCGGCTGCGCCATCGAGCGCGCGCTTGAGACGGGCAAGGTAGAGTATATGCGCCAGGAGCAAGATACGAACAACGGGCGCAAGATATTCGATCTGTTCGGCATGCCGCTGGGCGCGGATGAGCAGGGCATGGAGCACGTGATTGAAGTGATCATCGACAGGACGGATGAAATCCTCATGGAGCGCAGGCGCGAACAGGACTTCGGCAAGCTCATCGGCATGATGGGGGAGCTGCTCGAAGAACAGAAGGCGGATGCGGAGGGGGAGTTGTCCGAAAAGATTGCCGCGCTCAGGGAGCGCCTGAGCGAGTTGATGCGCGAAACGTAAGCCGCCTTGGGCGCTTGCGCACGCACGTGAATGCCGCTGCGTTTCACATTTAACCTATGCGATTCTGGCATCAGGTCGTGTGCTTGTAGGATAAAAAAGCCGCCGCGCAAGTTTTCTAAACCTGCGCGGCGGTTAGCTTGGCAAATGCTTATTTGCGGAAGTTATGCATGGATAGAAAGTATGGGGTAAGAATCGTTTTCCAACCCACACATACCAAATCCTGTAATGTTGGCTCCATTGTTCTCTCCATGCCAATCAGTTCCACCTGTAATGTATAATCCGAATTTTTCCGCCATTTTTGTATATTTGAGCACATCATCGCCGCTGTGTATTGGATGGAACACTTCCAATCCCTGCGCACCGTAACGGATCAAGTCTTCTATCGTCTCATCGCTACCCACACTTTTTGGATGGGCGACCACTGGAATACCGCCAACCAGTTTAATGATGTCGATTGCTTCATATGCTGTCGCTGTTTCGGTTGGTATGAAGTCGGGGCTTTCAGCACGGAAATATTTATTGAACATGTCCCATAAGCCCATGCCGTCAATCACATAATCGTCTTCTTGCATTGAAGATACGACATGGACGCCCGAAATTCGAGGCTGTGCTTGATGCAGTTCCAGTACACGCTCCCATGGATATTGGAAGCATCCTTGCCTTATGGCGTTTTCAAAATTTATCCTTGTATTTTCTGTTTTCTCATCCGAAGTTCGTTGGATATACTTCGCTAATTCATCAGCCTCCGTATGGATGCAATAGCCCAGCATATGAAGATAACGGTGCTCTAAAACAGTTGAAATCTCAATAGCCGGAATTATCTTCACATCTGCGCTGCGTGCAGCCGCAATGTTTCCATGACCGGCTACAGAATCATGATCCGTAATCGAGATGACCTTTATTTTGTTGGCTATTGCCAACTCAATAAGCTCGTTTGGCGAATCTGTACCGTCCGAATAAATAGAATGTAAATGTAAATCAGCGAACATATCAACACCGCCTAATACAAATACTCTGCGCCACCAGGAATTTTTCAAATAGAGTATAACACAAAATAGCTCCACTGAAATCATTGTTAGTTCTATCTCGACACCAATCCATTGCGTTGGCTCGTATTTTATGTCGGCATGCTTCTACCGCGATATTTTGCGGTGTACCCGCCCCGTATGCTATGATAGGTTTCGGACAATGGCGGATAGATTAGGAGCATAGCATGTTCATCGCCGACTTTCACACCCACTCCAGATATTCCAGGGCGACCAGCAGGGACTGTGTGCCCGAGGTGCTGGACCTATGGGCGCGGCGCAAAGGCCTTCACTTGATCGGCGCCGGCGATTTTACCCATGCCGCGTGGCGGCAGGAACTCAAAGAAAAGCTCGTTCCTGCCGGGGACGGGCTATATGCGCTCAAAGAGTCGTTCCGCGATGGCAGCTACGATGCCGGAGCGGCGGAGCGGCCCCGTTTTATCGTCTCCGGAGAGATCAGCTCCATCTACAAAAAGCATGGCAAGACGCGCAAGGTGCACAACCTGATTCTCTTGCCCAGCCTCGAAAAGGCCGAGGCGCTGGCGCTGCGGTTGGAAGCCGTCGGCAACCTGCATTCTGACGGCCGCCCTATTTTGGGCCTGGACAGCCGCGATCTTTTGGAGATTGCCTTGGAGGTCTGCCCCGGCGTGATCTTCATCCCCGCGCACATCTGGACGCCGCACTTCTCGC
This sequence comes from Eubacteriales bacterium, assembly GCA_031551255.1. Taxonomy (GTDB): domain Bacteria; phylum Bacillota; class Clostridia; order Christensenellales; family UBA1750; genus JAVBNW01. The sequence continues at coordinate 10,202 of JAVBNW010000142.1, forward strand.
TGCTGGGCGCGTATTCGGGGTTTGACCGCATCGAGGATTGCTTCGAGGATCTGACGGGCCATATCCACGCGCTGGAAACCGGGCTATCTTCCGATCCGCCGATGAACTGGAGGCTGTCCGCGCTCGATCGGTTCGCACTGGTCTCCAATTCGGATGCGCACTCTCCGGCCAACCTCGCGCGGGAAGCGAACTTGTTCGATACCGGGCTTTCCTATCCGCATATCGCGCGCGCTCTTCGGACGCCCGACTCCAGAGAGTTCTTCGGCACGTTGGAGTTTTTTCCGGAGGAGGGGAAGTATCACTTCGACGGGCATCGTAACTGCAAGGTGTGTTTGAAGCCCTCCGAAACCATTGCGGCAAATGGGATATGCCCGGTATGCGGCGGAAGGATCACCGTGGGCGTCGCGCACCGTGCCGAGTTGCTAGCCGACCGGCCGGAGGGCTATGCGCCGCCTAAGGCCAGGCGTTTTGAAAGCATCATTCCCCTCAGGGAGATCATTGCCTCGTCCCTGGGTGTAACTTCCGCCAGCAAAAAGGCGCAGGCGCAGTACGACGAGGCGACGCGCATCTTGGGGCCGGAGCTTGCGATCCTTCGCCAGGCGCCTCTGGAGGATATCGCACGCGCGATGGGCCCGCTGCTTGCGGAGGGCATACGTCGGCTCCGCTGTGGGCAGGTGGAAATCGAGCCCGGTTATGATGGCGAATATGGCAAGGTGAAGGTCATCGACAAGGCGGAGATCAGCCTACTGGCCGGCCAGTTGAGCCTTTTTGAAGACGAGGAGAGACGAGCGCCGACCTTACATAAGAGAGAAGAGGCGACTCTCGCCGCGCCCGCGCCTGCCTTGAACGCGCCGCCGCAAGAGATGCCGCCCATGCAGCCGGACAGCTATCCCTATGGCCTCAACCGCGAACAATGGGATGCGGTTTGCGCCGAAGAGCCTGCGGTTGCTGTCATCGCCGGGCCGGGCACGGGGAAGACCAAGACGCTCATCAGCCGCATCGTCCACCTGGTGGAGCAGCAAGGTGTGGACCCGGCGCGGATTGCCGCCGTTACTTTCACCAATAAGGCCGCGGCCCAGCTTAGGGAGCGCTTGGATGCACACTTTGGCGACGACGGTGCAGCACGTTTGATGACCATCGGCACGTTCCACTCCATTTGCCTTGAGCACCTTAGGCTAAGCGGGCAAGCCGTTGCGATCCTCGGCGAGCAGGATGCGCTGTCCATACTCGCAGAGGTTATCAAGGAAAACCGGGAGACGATCTCCGCCCGGGAAGCGCTCAGGCGCATTTCACTGGTGAAAAACGGTGCGCTGGCCGTCGAAGATATCGGGTTTTCTCTGCGGAGCTATGGAGCCTACAACGCAAGGCTTGCCGATGCCGGAGCACTGGATTTTGACGATATTCTCTTGCGTGCGCTGGATCTTTGGAACTGCCGTGAAGAGCCGGAGGAGATCGCCTCCTTTGCGCACTTGCTTGTGGACGAATTCCAGGATATTAACGCGCTGCAATACCGCCTGATCAACGCGTGGGGGAGGCGCTCCTTAAGTGTTTTTGTAATTGGAGATCCAAACCAATCCATCTATGGGTTTCGCGGATCCGATCCCCACTGCTTTGAGGCGTTTTTTGCGGATCACCCGGGCATTCGGCGCGTGCACCTCGTGCGCAACTACCGATCGACGCCGCAAATCCTCTTATGCGCGCAGTCGGTTTTTCCGCAAAGCCTTCCTTTGGAAGCGGTTCGAAAAAACGGCGTTCAGGCGCGCTTCCTGCGGCTTGACGATGTGCTGTCCGAGGCGATCTTCGTGGCGCAGGAAATCAACCGCATGGTAGGGGGCATAGATATGTTGGCCGCCCACACATCCACAAAAACGACGGCTCGCGCAAAACCTCGGAGTTTTGCGGATATTGCGGTGCTCTACCGCACCAACCGGCAGGCGCATGCGCTGGAGCAGTGTCTCGCCAAGGAGGGTATTCCCTATACGATGACCGGCCGCGGAGATTTCCTTTCCGATCCGCGAGTGTGTGCGGCGCTCGCATTTTTTCGTTGCCTGCTCAACCCGCAAGATGCCATCGCCCGCCTTGCCTGCCGGGAGCCTGAAGATGCTTTTTTGCGCTACGCACCGCTTGCCCAAGAGTTAAAACCCCATGCGCTCATTGGCATATGGGCTCGGCAACGCGCTTTGATGGAAGACCCCGCCATAGAAAAGCTGCTCGGCACGGCGATGATGTACGGTGCCATGGACGACTTTCTGCACGCCATAGCTCTGGGCTTGGATGCCGACATTCTGCGCACCGGAGGCAAAAAATACGAGCCCGACGCGGTCTCCCTGGCGACATTTCACGGTGCGAAGGGGCTGGAGTTTCCGGTGACGTTCCTGTGCGGCATAAACGCCGAGGTGGTTCCTTTCCGGAGCCGGGACGGCAAGTGCGATTGGGAAGAGGAGAAGCGTTTGTTCTATGTGGGGATGACGCGGGCGCAGGATGAAATGATTATGGTTGCCACCGGCGAACCTTCGCCGTTTTTATCTGCGTTGCCGGAGGGGACGCTGCATGCCCAAGATGCGTTTCGGCGTCGCCCTTCTCCTGCAGCTTCACAAACGAGCCTATTCTGATGCAATCGGGCTAGGCCCCGTATATGCATTTTGCGGGTGCGCATGCCATGCTTAACTTTTGCCTAGCAAAATCACTATTAAGGGATATGTGCGGCGCTTTTGCAAGAATTTGAAGGCTCGCGGCCGATGCATGAGAAGTAAAAAGGGCATGAGAAAACCTCGCAAAAGTCAGCGGGAAGAGACCAAAGATGTTGCAAGCCCGTTTTGAGGCTATTACGGATCCTCGCCGGCAATACAAGGTAAGGCATAGTCTGTTCGAAGTGGTCGTCATGACAACCTATGCGGGCGATGGACGGATGCGAAGCGTGGTATCAGGAGAGTAGTACCGTCAAACCAAGCAGGGGTGGTTTCGCCAGGATGCTTTCCGCATCCGCCGCTACCATTCCGGCGAAAACGTCGCCGCCATCCGCCATATCGCCTTGCATCTGATGAAGCAGGATGGCAAAAAGGGAATGAGTGTCAAGACCCAAAGGCACCGCTGCGCGTATGACGGCGATTTCTCCGCCACAACCCTGTTTTCGCATCTGTTGCCAATTTGCGCCTTTATGCGTCGGCGTGTTGGAGGCTCCTCTTTTGCTTGTCAAACACCCAATAGCGTGCTATAATAACACGTATTTTTGCCGATTCGTATGTCGGTTCCTGGCTGTTGTACGGATGAGAGGGAAGCTCATCGTGCAAAGGGGTATAGAAGTGGTCATAACGGGGCCGAATCGAAATACTGTTGGCGATAAGCTGGCGAAGCTTCCGAAAAGCCTTGAGATTAGGCCGCTTGCACGGTACGTTGACAACTGAATCATTGCGCTGTTTGTCCAAGATGTTTGCCCATTTTCCAAGTGGATATTAGTGGACATCAAGGGGAAATATAACACGGAGAGGTATCGAAGTGGTCATAACGGGGCTGACTCGAAATCAGTTTGTGTGAAAGCACACGTGGGTTCGAATCCCACCCTCTCCGCCAAAATGTGTGGATGATCTGAATATCCACCCCGCAACCCCGCTCGTAGAGCGGGGTTGCGGCATTTTTACGGCCACCGCTCAAAAAGCAGCCCATCGTAGATGTGGAACAGCGTAAGGGGATTTGAACCTTCCCGATCCACTCCAAACGAATACCTATTAGCAAAAGGGCAGTTGGATGCTCTCCTACGCAGGAGAACGCCGGCTGCCCTTTTTGCTTTCTTCCGGGCCAAACCACGCAGAAAGGAAAGATGCCATGTCCCCATTCAGCGGTTTCGCCGATGAGGAACTGGAGATCATCCACGATACCGACCTACCGGACCTGCTCACATCCCTCGGCTACCCACGTCACCCGCAAAGGCCGCTTCCACTCAACCAAGAAAATGGACAGCCTGCGCATCAAGGACCGCCGCCACTTCTACCGCTACTCCCAGAATCACGGCGGCGACGCCATCGCCTTCCTCGTGCGCTTTCATGATATGAGTTATGTCACGGCCTGTCAGCATCTAAAGAGCAGCGGCGACGAGTACATGGTCAAGCCCTTTCACGTGGAGCTGCTGCTCGACCGCACGGAGGCGCTGCGCAGGGTGCAGATGGAGCGGCGGAATGCGCCTAAGCGCTTTTCATTCGGCGGCATTCAAATCGATACCGTCATGCAGCGGGCATTTGTTTCCGGCGAGGACGCGCTGCTCAAGCCGCGGAAGTTCGCGCTGCTGATGCTGCTCGTGAACAATTTCGGTAAGGATTTTACGCCCGAGGAGCTGTACGCCGCCGTGTGGGGACGGGCTGCCCTCGGCGACACCCGCCCGTCCGCTCGCACGTATACGGCCTGCGCAAGAAGCTGCGGCTCGACGACGACAGTCCGCTGCAGTTGCCGATGATGGGGCGAAAGGCATACGTGATGCTGGACCGGGCGGATTCGCAAGGCAGTTGCAAGATTGAGCGGATGGCGCGAGGATAGCGTCATCCAACTTCAAGTACCCCGCCCTCGTCGCCACTTACAACTTGCTTACATTTTACCAAACTCTTCGCATGCCCCGGTGTGATAAAATAGTGGAGGCACAGAGTACGCGAGCCTCTTTGCACGGGAGGGCAGCGAAGATGGACAAGAACCGTATTTTAGTCGTGGAGGACGACGCCGCAATATCCGAGCTCATCTGCATGAATTTGGAGATCACCGGATATGCGTGCGACGCGGCGATGGATGGACCCGCCGCGCTGAACATGCTTGCCCAGGCGAGCTACGATATGGCCCTGCTGGACATCATGTTGCCCAACATGGATGGCTATGAGCTGATCGGCCATTTTAACGACGCCGGGATCCCGGTCATCTATCTCTCCGCGAAAAACGACGTCACCGACAAGGTGCGCGGCCTGCGCCTGGGGGCGGAGGACTATATCGTCAAGCCCTTCGATGCATTGGAACTGCTCGTGCGCGTGGAAAAAGTGCTGCAGCGACACCTGCGCATAAGCAACTCCCTGCAAATCGAGGATGTGTCGATTAATTTTACCGAGCGCACCGTGCGCAAGGCGGGGGATGTGATCGCCTTGAAGCCCTTGGAGTTCGATCTGCTGGTCATGCTCGCGCGCAACCGCAACGCGGTGCTCTCGCGCGAGCGGCTGCTCAACGAGCTATGGGGCGAGGACTACTTTGGCGAGACGCGCACGGTGGATGTGCATATCTCGCAGCTGCGCAAGAAGCTCGGGTGGGGCCGGCGCATCGTCACAGTACCCAAGATGGGCTATCGCCTCGAGGTCGAGGTATGAGGCTATGGGTCAAGACCTCGCTGATCGCCATCGCCGTGTGCGTGCTGGCGATGGAGCTGTGTACCCTCCTCGTGCTGTCGTACATGTCGAATGTCGAGGTGGATAAGGCGGCTCAGGCGGCGCTGAATGATCACTATTACTTCTGCGCGTCGTTTTCCGCCTCGGTAGAAGCGGAGAAGGAAGCCGGGCTGAGCGTCGTCACCAACCGGGGCATCACGCAATACTACTTCAGGAATCTGGCCGCCTACCACGAAGCCCGGCTGGCCTTTTTTTCGCTGGTACAGGAAGGAGCCTACCTGCACAACCGCTCGCCATACGATCCGCTGTCGCTGATCAGCGAACCAGCAGAAGCCGCGCGCGCCTATGCGGTGATGGACCTAGACGGCCAACAGGTGATGCTCGTCGCCGGGTGTCTGACCCTGCTCGATCAAACGTACACCGTATACTATTCCCAGGTCGTTACCCCGGTCTATCGCGACATAGAGGCGCTGGCCTGGCGCCTGTCGTGGATGATGTGCGTATCCGCGGCGGTGCTGTCGCTGGTGCTGCTGACTCTGAACCGGCTCGCCCTGCGCCCCTTGAGCCGCCTGTCCGCGGCGGCTAGGCGCATCTCCAGCGGCCACTTTGGAGAACGCGTGGAGGGAGACTCGCAGGACGAGGTGGGCGAGCTGAACCGCAGCTTTAACCAGATGGCGCAGGCTGTGCAGAAGCATATCCGGAAAATCGAGGCGATTTCTCAGCAGCGCAAGCTGCTGCTGAGCAGCCTTACGCACGAGCTGAAAACGCCGCTCACCGCAGCCATCGGCTACGCCGATTCGCTCCTGCACCTGAAGCTAAGCCGCGAACAGCAACAGCGCGCGCTGCTGCGGGTATACGAGCAGTGTCTGCTCATGGAGCGGCTGTCGCAAAAACTCATGCGCCTGATCTCGCTAGATTCGGGCGAGGAATCCGTGCTCGCCCCGCTTTCGGTAGAGGCGCTATTTGCGCATGTGCGGGATACCGCCGCGCCCGCACTCGCGCAGCGCGGCCAGACTCTCGTCATCTCCCAGGCCGGGCCGGACGCGCTGTGCGGGGATTTCGACCTGCTGACCAGCCTGTTGGTCAACCTTATCGACAACGCCGGCAAGGCCTCGCCAGACGGCAGCGCCATCGAGCTATCCGCGCGCCGGGAAAACGCCTGCCCCGTGCTGGAGGTGCGCGATACCGGCGCCGGCATGCCGCCGGAGGAGCTTGAGCACGTTACCCAGCCCTTTTACCGCGTGGATCGATCCCGCAGCCGCAAGCACGGCGGCGTGGGGCTTGGCCTGAGCCTGTGCGCACTGATCGCACAGAAGCATGCCGCCCAGTTGCGCATTGAATCTCAACTCGGCGCAGGCACGCGCGTCAGCGTGATTTTTCCGAAGGAGGAGAGGCCATGAAGCCCCATCGCAGGCGGCATGCCCTGTACGTCGTCTTTATAGCGGTCGCGCTGCTGTTCATGCTGTCGGCGCCGTTCATCCTCGTCCAGTACATGCGGCGAAACATCGGCAAGGTTTACACGGAACCGGCGGCCCCAAAGTACGATTGGACGCAAAGCGCGCCGCAGTAGGCGCTTACAAATCGATGACGTTTTTCCTGCAACTCCATGATGTTTCGATGCGGACTTCGGGGGTTGTTTGGGGCTAGGATGGGGGCACGAAGCCGAGAGGAAAGGTGATGACCGATGAAAAAGAAGACTTTTGCCGCTCTCTTACTGGCATTGTGCATGCCCCTCGCCGCCTGCCAGCCCACGCCGGAAACTCCGCCGGTGGTGAATAAGATCGATGGCAATATGGATAAGAAGATCGAGGAGAGCAGGCAAAGCACGCCGCCGCCCAATGAAGTGAAGGTCAATATCGACGTTGGCGCGCCGGAGCGCGTGACCGAGGAGTTTAAGAGCGAATCCGGCAAGCTGGATATTATTGTGGATGCGTCGGTGTCGGTGCCGCAGGTGGACGCGCTGCCGATCATCGGGGTGAGTCCGCAGCAGATCACTCAGCAGGAAATCGACGCCCTGGCCGCCTACCTGTTCCAGGGCAAGCCGCTCATCCCGATCCGCATGGATGGAGAATTGACAAAGCAAGAGCTGCTGGATCAAATCGAAGCACTGCGCCAGGAAAAGGACACGGGAAAGCACAAGTCGGCGGAGTATCAGAAAACACAAGAAGGCATAGGACTCAAAAGTACGGAAGAAATGGACGCTTGGTTTGATGAGCAAATTGCAAAATACGAGGAGCAGCTAAAAACCGCGCCTGAAACGCCGGAACTGCGCGCGTCCACCGCGCTGATAGACCAGGGCAACGGCGTGCTTGCCGCGCAGGCATCCTGCGATTTAGGACAAAAGAATCCCGCCGAGATAACCGCCAGCGCGCAAACCCTGGCGTTTACCAATGGCGGTCGAACCTACTATATGGTAACCGGCATTCCTTGCCCCTACGGCGACCCGGATCTTTCGCGAGACGACGCGCTGACGCTGGCGGAAGATGCGGTGCGGGTGATCGCCCCCAACGGCGAACTGATGCTCTCGGATGCCATGATCGGCCTGTATGACGGCACAGACTTTACGGATCCAAACGCAGGCGCTCCAGACTGGACGACTGCGGATAAAGCGTACGTATTCAAGTTTTTGCGCAATGTCGGCGGCGCGCCCACTACCTACACCGGAATCGACTGCGTCGACTCGTTGGGCGCGTCGGGTACCATGGCGGAGATGTTCTCTTATGAACGCGTCGAAGTGGCGGTCGACGAATCCGGCATCGCGCAGCTATTCTGGTATACCCCTATGACCGCCGGTGAAACGCTGAGCGAAAATGTGGAGATACTGCCCTTTGACCAGATCATGGAGACCTTCCGCAAGATGATCAAGACGAAATACGCGTTCGTGGATGACGCGCGCAAGGAATACCAGGTCAACAACGCCGAGGTCCACATCGAGCGCGTGGTATTCGGTTATACGCGCCTGGCCGTCCGGGACCGCCCCGGCGAATATATGATGGCGCCCGTGTGGGATTTCTTCGGCTACTTTTCGCAGGAAATCGAGGGCGAGCCCGGATCGAAGAAAGAGCTGAAGAATTGGTCGTACGATTGGAGTCTGCTGACCATCAATGCCGTCGACGGCACGACCGTCGACCGCAACGTTGGATATTAGAGAACCGCGCGCGCACCGCCCGTCGTGGATGCGGGCGATCCGCGCCGAGACATGCCGCGCCCTCCGCACCAAGGGATTCCTCATAGGTGCGCTGGGCATGGCGGCTGCCGTGCTGACGGGCGCGCTGGAAGGCCTGATAGAGCTGAACTGGGCCGTGGTCCCCCGGGGGACCTGCGCAAATATACTCTCCGGCGCATTGGGTTCGGACTTCGTCGCCATGGCCTCTCCCATCCTGTGCACGCTGCCGTTTTCATCGGCCTTCGTAGAGGATGCGTGTAGCGGGTTTGTCAGGCAGCTCCTGCCCCGCTCCGGAAACGACGCCTATATCGTGGGCAAGGTCATCGCCTGCGCGGCATCGGGCGGCCTGGCGCTCGCCGCCGGGCTGCTGGCGGCCTGCGCGCTGATGATCATGACTTTTCTACCCATAGAGCCTGGATTCGCCGCGCAGATTCCCGCGCAGATCGTAGACACGCTCCAAGCGGCGCTGCTGTTCTTCCTCGCGGGCGCTCTGGGGTCGCTGGTCGGCATGGGCGCTGCGGCGCTGGCGAAGAACCGCGCGGTCACCCATGCCGCGCCATTTATTGGAAATTATATCCTCATTATCCTATACGAACGCTATTCCTGCCTGCCGTATTGCCTATACCCTCCGGAGCTGCTTCGCCCCTCCTCCGCATGGGGCGCGGGCATCTGGGGTGCGGCGCTGCTGATGCTGGAGGGCGCGTTGATCGCCGGGCTGCTTTTTTATCTTTTCGAGCGAAGGAGGTTATGCCATGGATCGACTGCGTAGAGTATGCGCCGTTGCCGCACACAACTTCCGGGGATGGGCGAGGAACCCGCGCATTTACATCGCCTTTGCGCTGGCCTTCATCCTATGCTTTTTGCTCTCCGATAAGGTGGTGGCCTTTTCAAGGGAGTACTGCGTCACCATGCAGATTGCCGAGGCCTTCGTGTGGACGTTCGGCGACGCGGGCTCCATCCTGCTCTCCTCGCTGCTGCTGGTGCTGCTGTTCGCCGATATGCCGTTTCTGGGCGCGGAGGTACCCTTCTATCTTTCCCGCATCGACCGTAAAACCTGGGTCTTCGGGCAGGTGCTGTATATCGTGCTCGCCACCTGCCTGTACATGATATTCGTGCTAGCAGCCACTACCCTCCTGTGCATGAGCAACGCGTTCGTCGGCAACATGTGGTCGGAAACCGCCGCGATACTGGGCTATTCCGATGCGGGCAGGGCGGTGGCGCTGCCCGTGTTTGTCAAAGTGCTGGAGATGACCACGTCCTATCAGGCCATGCTGACCATCTTCGCGCTGATGCTGCTCTACGCACTGCTCCTGGCGCTGATCATGCTGGCGTTGAACCTGGTCGCCGGGCGGGCATGGGGGATTGCCGGCGCGTTTGGGTTCAGCGCATTTGGGGCGCTGCTCAACCCGCAGTTTATCAAATCGCTGCTACATTTGCCCGATGAAATGGCCTATAAGGCCAATGTGGCCATGGGCTGGCTGTCGCCGCTGAACCACGCGACCTACGCCATGCACAACTTCGGCTATGATCTGCTGCCGCGGCTGTGGCAGAGCTTTGCGGTCTTCGCGCTGTTGATCGCGCTGTGCGCGGGGGTGTCGATGCGCGCCGCGCGCCGCTATAGCTTTACCTTTACCGGAACGGAGGGATGACGATGCAGGCGGCCATTCGTATCCAGAGTGTGAGCAAGAGCTTCGGGGCTGAACAGGCGCTTAAGGATATTTCCCACGATTTTGAAGAAGGCAAAATCCACGGCCTAGTCGGAAACAACGGCAGCGGAAAGACCGTGCTGATGAAGTGCATCTGTGGCTTCCTGTTCCCGAGCAAGGGCTTAGTTTGGGTACACGGCAGGCGCGTGGGCGTGGATATGGATTTCCCGGAGGATTTGGGGCTGATCATCGAAACGCCCGGCTTCCTGCCCGGCGAGTCGGGCCTGAGGAATTTGCAGATCATCGCGGCATTGCGGCGGAAGATCGGCGAGCGCGGCATCCTCGCAGCGCTCAAGCGCGTCGGGTTGGGCTGCGCGATGAACAAGCCGGTGGGCAAATACTCGCTGGGAATGCACCAGCGGCTGGGCATCGCGCAGGCCATCATGGAGGACCCGTCGCTGCTGATCCTGGATGAGCCGTTCAACGGCCTGGATAAGCAGGGCGCCGCCGATATGCGGCAGCTGATCCTGCAGCTGCGCGGTCAGGGCAAGACCATCCTGCTGGCCAGCCACAATCCGGCGGACATCGACGAGCTGTGCCAGACTATATGCGAGATGGACAGCGGCGTGCTGACGGTCGTCCGATAGGCTGTGCGGATGGGGAAAAGCATGCGGGGTGGCAGGCATAACGCCCGCCGCTCCGCGCGCTGTGACTATGGTTAGGTTGTCTCTTCAAATTTCCGTAATTTTGAATCTTTGGACGATGCTCGTCCCTTTAAGCTTGCCCGCCGCGTATCTCATCGTCAGGAATGTGATGAGCATCACGCAGGCGGCGCCGATGAGCAGCGACTTGAGGCCATAAAACAGGCTCTCCAGGTTCAGCATGCGGCGTAGGCCCTCTCTAGTCATGCCGACGGAGCACGGCATCGCAAACACCTGCGCGCGCAGGTGTTTGCCGGGGAGATGGCGCCGACGACGCTGGCGGCGCCGATCAGCGACAGCATGGCGATGAAGCCGTATGCGAACACCATAACCAGCAGGCTGATGTTGTGGTTGATGGAGGTCGTTTGCTGGAAGTTGTTGGCGACCGTCTCCTCTCCAGAACCTCGTCGCGGATGAGCTGACTGGCGGCCTCCAAGAAGCCGGTGGCATCGGGCGCACCGGTAAGCCAGGCACTTTGAGAAGCCGGTTGCCCGGCAAAAGCGCGTCAAATGTCTTCTCCGAAACCACCACGTTGATATCGGTAGCGTACATGGAAAAGCGCACAGTGGGGGCGATGTTGCTGCGCATCTCGCCGGCTAGCGAGAGGACAACCCTCTTTCCGGCTTCGTCAGCAAAATTAAGGGCCTCGCCGCGCTGGTGGTTGAATGGCGAGAAACCGGACGGATTCCATTACAGCGAACATCGCACGTGGACAGTCGAAGCAAGGTGATCGCAAATGCACGTGTGATGGCGGCGAATGTGAACGACATGCATCCGGTACCGGAGATACTGCGGGATATTGAAAAGAGGCTTGGCCGTTTGCCCGAGTATATGAAGATGGACGCGGGATACCACAACGCGCGGGTGGCGCACCAACTGGCTGCTCAGAAGATTCAGGGAGTGATCGGGTACCGGCGGCATACGCACAAGGGAGAGCACTACGGGAAATACCGCTTTGCCTATGATTCGGAAAAGAATGTGTATATCTACCCGGAGAAACACGAAACTTGCACACAGGACGACCAGCCGGGACGGCTACCGGGAATACTACGGCGATGCCAAGATTTGCGCCGAATGCCCCCGCCGCAGGGAATGCTTTGGCGAGAAAGCGTCCCACAAACAGACTCAGCGGCACATTTGGCAAGGCGATTTGGACAAGGCCGACGCCTTCGCCAAATCACCAAGGGGAAAATTCCTCTACAGGTTAAGAAAGCAGATCATTGAACCATCGTTTGCACAGGCTTAAGCGAAAGCTTATTGCGAGATTAAAAATGGAGGCGCATAACGGCCTCCATTTCTTTTTTTGATGTACAAGATCAACCAAACATGAACCTAAGCTCTTGGAAGTTAATTCTGAGTTTATAGAATCACATTATCATTTTGTCAGGAAAACAGAGATCACAAATGAGAGGGCGTGCATTCCATGAACGAAACTTTTAAGAAGCTTCCAGTAACGACAAGTCAACTGTGTGGTTCGATGATACAGATGGTGCCAAACGAGATCTATGGCTGCAGTGGAATATCGATTGCGTTAAAATATACGAGTACTCGCCGGGCTTCCTCCATGGAAAGAGCTTCGTCGGCGACGATAAAATCGCAGACGTCGGCACCATCAATCTGGATTTTAGAAGCCTGTACATGCACTTCAAATGCGGCACGCTTCTCGTGGGAACCGATACCGTGATGGCGTTGAAAGAGGATGTTGAAACAATACTTCCGCAGTGCCGCGAGGTTCATCTGGAAGATTGCAGTCGAGGTTTTTTCGAAGATATATTTGGCGCCGTCGTGCGGGTGATTGCACCGTTGATGTGATATGTTCCATAATTACGGCTGCCTCTTTCGCATATTGTGATGAACTGGCTGCTCTTGAGGTTAGTATCGATCATGATGAGGTTTTCGCATCAAACCGCCTCCATTAAACTATCAAACCCTTTCGCACAGATGCGGAAGGGTTTTCCCTTATTATCTTTCGCACCATATATCCACGATTCATATTTCTCAAACATATTTCAGACAACCCATAAACAATATCTGCGCATAATCCCGGTAACGCATCATGAAGCGGACAAAAGATGGAGGGGGACCGAAATATGAGCAACTATACCGTAAAGGAACGATTGGAGGTGCTTGGCGCAAGCCTCGCGCTGGATTTGGTCAAGACTGATCCCGAGAAAAACCTGCCTAAGCTGATGCGCATCATCGACAAGCTGGATCGCCACGATGAACTGCTCGGCGCGCGCAAGGCCGTATGGGAGGTGCTGAACGACCCGAGCGGCAACTGGTACCAGTTTATCATGAGCATCTGGCGCGACATCGATCCCGACGTGCGCGCGGCCTTCTTTGAAAACTTCATCGTCAACGCCGTGATCACCGGCAACCACCGGCAATTGAAAGCCAAGGAGGAACACGACTGCAACATCCCCTGGGCGGTGCTCATGGACCCGACATCGGCCTGCAACCTGAGCTGTACCGGCTGCTGGGCGGCAGAGTACGGGCACCGGCTGAACATGAGTTATGAGGAGCTGGATTCCATCATCCGCCAGGGCAAGGAGATCGGCGCCTACTTTTATCTGTACTCCGGCGGCGAGCCGCTGGTGCGCAAGGCCGACATCATCAAGCTCTGCGAGGCGCATCCCGATTGCCTGTTTGCCGCGTTTACCAACGGCGCGCTCATCGACGAAGCCTTTGCCGACGAGATGCTGCGCGTGAAGAACTTCGTACCCGCCATCTCCATAGAGGGGTTCGAAGCCGAGACCGACGCCCGGCGCGGCACGGGCACATATCGACAAGTGGTGCGCGCCATGGAGATCCTGCGTGAGCGCAAGCTGCTCTTCGGCGCGTCATGCTGCTACACCAGCCAGAACACAGACGTCATCGGCAGCGAGGCGTACTTCGATAGCCTGATCGATCTGGGCTGCAAGTTCGCCTGGTTCTTCACTTATATGCCGGTGGGCGTCGGCTCGCCGAACGACCTGCTCGCCACCGCGGAGCAGCGGGCGTTCATGTATCAGCAGATCCACGAGTTCCGCAACACAAAACAGCTCTTCACGATGGATTTCTGGAACGACGGCGAGGTAACGCAGGGCTGCATCGCGGGCGGGCGTGCGTATCTACACATCAACGCCAACGGCGATTACGAGCCCTGCGCCTTCATTCACTATTCCGACAGCAACATCCGCGAAAAGACACTGCTGGAGGCGCTCAAGAGCCCACTTTTTATGGCGTATAAGAAGGGCCAGCCCTTTAACGAAAATCACCTGCGTCCCTGCCCGTTGTTGGACAACCACGGCGCACTGGCCAAGATGGTGCACGAATCGGGCGCGCATTCCACCGACCTGGCCGCGCCCGAGGATGTGGACGATTTGTGCGCCAAGTGCAAAACCGCCAGCGAACGCTGGGCTCCGGTGGCTGATGAGTTGTGGTCTTGTAGCGGCGCTTGTGGCGAATGCGCACGCGTATGTGAGCTTGGCGCATAAAAGAGATGCGCCGCCATTCAAATAATGATATGCTGAGCACACACACGCAGCGATGGACGGTTCATAGCCATCGTTGCGTTGGCATAAGCCGTAGCGAGGAGAGTAATCTTGAACAGACTTTCGAAGGCCGTCGCGCAATCCGGAAAAATGCTCTATGGCCGGGATGGCTTTGCGCAGCGCGCGTTAGTCTTTGCGAGGCTCTCGGTCATTCTCAATGCCGCACTTGCGCTGGGGAAGATCGCCATGGGCCTCTATTCGCCGTCGTTCTTCTTGTGCCTCAACGGGTTGTATAACCTGGGCATCGGCGGCGCGAAGCTGGCCGCGCTGAAGGGGTATCGCGAAAGCCGAAAAGAACCCGACGATGCCCACTCGGAGGGCTATGGAGAGGAAGAATACCGCTATTATTATCTCGTAGGCATCATCCTCTTGATCGCCAGCATCATCTACATGCTGTACTGCATCCGCATGCTGACGGGCGGCCGCAGCAGCATCCAATACACTATAATCATGGGCATCGCCATCGCGGCGGTCACCTTTACGGAAATCGGGCTGGCCATTCACGGCATCATTGCGACACGCAGGAGCCGCTCGCCGGTGATGGAGGCGCTGAAGTTGACCAATCTGGCCGCCTCCATGATCTCGCTGGTGCTGACGCAGACGGCCATCATGTCAGCCGTAGCCGAGGGTGATCACACGTTTTACTTTGGTGTAACCGGCATCCTCTTCGGCGGTCTGGCGGCGCTGACGGGGCTGCACATGATCGTGCGCATGTACCTGGTTTTACACGGAAAGAGCCACCGCGGGATCATCGCCAGGGCAACCCGCATTGCCCGGAAACACATACCGGAGACCCTGCCGGGAAGCATCCGCTACGAGGATCACGGGCCCAGGGCGCGGCGGCTCCATATCCACTATGGCTTCGATGTCGCGCCGCTGGAAAGGATCAAGGCCGAGATCGAGCGGAAGCTCCAGCTCGATGTAATATGGCACGGAAAACAGGAGGAAGGCCATGATTAAGATATTGGTGGTAGAGGACGACCCGAAACTCAACCAGATCGTCTGCGTCTATTTGGGCGACCACGGATATGCCGCCAAAGGCTGCGCGAACCCGCGTGAGGCCTACGATCTGATGTACGGCGATCTGTATGACCTGATCGTCTCCGACATCATGATGCCGGAGATCGATGGCTTCCAGTTTGCCGAAACGGTGCGGGGACTTAACAAGACCATCCCCATCCTGTTCATGACGGCGCGCGACGACATCGCCTCCAAGCAAAAGGGCTTCCGAGCGGGCATCGACGATTACATGGTCAAGCCGGTGGATTTGGACGAGCTGGTGCTGCGCGTGGAGGCTTTGCTGCGCCGCAGCAACATCATGGCGGAAAAGAAGCTGACGGTGGGCAACCTCATCCTGGATGCCGACGCCGTCTCTACGACGATGGACGGTGAGGAGATTCCTGTGACGCTCCGGGAATTCAACATCCTCTACAAGCTGCTCGCCTATCCCAAGAAGACCTTCTCTCGCGCGCAGCTGATGGATGAGTTCTGGGGTATCGAAAGCGAGACCAGCCTGCGCGCCGTGGATGTGTACATCACCAAGCTGCGCGATAAGTTCTCCGAGTGTGGCGGTTTCAAGATCGTCACAGTGCACGGCCTGGGCTACAAGGCGGTGCTTACGTGAAACGGGGGAATAAGAAGCGCGACAAACCGCGGCTGGTCTCCATCCGGGATTATCTGCTGATCTATCTCGTGCTGATGATCGTCAGCGGCTGCCACATCCTGATTTACCAGTCGATCATGGGCGTGGCCCCGTTGCATGTCGAGGTCATGGTTTCGCAAATTCTCAGCTTAGGCGGCTACGTCGCGCTGATGTCGGCGCTGGTCTGCCTGCTCACCGGGATGCTGATGAACCGCTCCTATGTTCGACCTCTCAGGCGGCTGGGCGAGGCCTCGCGCAGGATCGCGGGAGGAGAATTCTCGGTGCGCGTGGAGAAGCTGCGCAGGGGCAACGCCTACGTCGATACGCTGTTCGAGGATTTCAACAAGATGGCCGAGGCGCTGGCCACGATTGAAACCCTGCAGGGCGACTTCATCGCCAACGTATCGCACGAGATCAAGACGCCGCTTTCGGTCATTCAAAGCTACGCGACGGCGCTGGAGAAGCCCGATCTGGGGCCCGAGTGCCGCGAGGAATATACCAATACGATCATCGACGCCTCCCAAAGGCTCAACGCGCTGGTGACCAATATCCTCAAACTCAGCAAGCTGGAGAATCAAGAGATCGCGCCCGCCTTGGAGGAATACGATCTCTGCCGCCAGCTATGCGATTGCGCGCTGGCCTTTGAAGACTTATGGGAAGCCAAAGGCATCACGTTTGCCGCCGACTTAGACGACCGCGCCGTCATCAGAGCCGATCAGAGCATGCTGGAGATCGTGTGGAACAACCTTCTGTCCAACGCGCTCAAGTTCACCGAGCCCGGCGGCACGGTGACGCTCACGCAGACCTCCGAAGCCGACGCCGTGACCGTTACCGTCTCCGACACCGGCTGCGGCATGGACGAGGAGACGGTGAAGCGCATCTTCGACAAGTTCTATCAGGGCGACACCTCTCACGCCCAGGAGGGCAATGGGCTTGGGCTGGCACTGGTGCGGCGCGTGGTGGATCGCTTGAACGGCACGCTGAGCGTATCCAGCGAACCGGGCCAGGGCAGCGCGGTCACTGTGCGATTGCCCATATAGTCATATACTCAAGATGCGCAACGACAGCTTTCCGGAAGGAAGGCTGTTTTTCTTTCAGATTCATATTTCGCAAACATCTCCCACACATTTCGCCAACAGCCAGGCGGTAGAATGCACCCGCAATCAAGTTTACGAGAACAAATTCGAGGAGGTAAACACAATGGATAAGATTATGGATGCGCAGGGCAAGATCGAAGCGAGAGTTATATCAGGCTACAAAAAGATCGAGGATGGCGTGGTTTCCGGCTACAAGAAGATCGAGGATGGGGTCGTTTCCGGCTACGAAAAGATCGAGAATAAGTTCGTGGAGACCTTCCTGGGCGGCAATACCGGCAACGAAGATAATTTACAATAAGCTACGAAGAAAGGGGCTCCTCACATGATACGCAAAAAACTCGCCGTCATCGGCATCGTTTCCGCTATCCTTCTCGGCCTGGGCGCGGGCGCATACGGCATCGCGGTGCATACCGGCGCGCAGGCGAACATTGAAAAGAGCGTGCTTTCCACATACCAGGGCATCGAGAACGCCGTGGTGGACGGCTATCAGAAGATCGAGAACAACGTGGTATCGGGATATCTGGAGTTTCAGGATCACCTCGTTGGCGGCGCGGCAAGGAACAATACCGGCGCTTCTACAGGCAACTGAGATCGATTATCAGCCAATCGAAACGTTCAATCAGGACAATAACGAAGGGAAGTATGCACCATGACGGAAGCGGCAACGTCCATCGTTCAGGAGAAAAATTCCTTTGGATATGAGTACACGGATGTTATCGTGCCCTACGACATGAAATCGGTCTATGCTGACGCTTATGAGCATTTCGGCTGGCAACTGGAGCGAAGCATTCCATCGCTCCACCACATCGGCTCGATCAACTTGCGGTTCAAGCGCGACCGCAAGATCCGCAACAAGGCCGAGCTGACTCGGCTCCAGCGCCAGTTTGACGCCTGCGCCAAGGAGGTTGCTTCGCTGGAAAGATCCAAGGTGACCGGCCCGGCGACCGCTGCATATATCGCCGGCATCGCCGGTACCGGATTTCTGGCGGGGGCGACGTTCTGTTTCCTGGCCGGTATGGTTCCGCTGTGCGTCATCCTAGCGATCCCCGGCTTTGCCGGATGGGCCGTCTCCTATTTCCTTTACCTGCGGCTGAAGGCAAAAAGAAATGAAAAAGTGACGCCGTTGATCGACGGCAAATACGACGAGATGTACGAGTTATGCGAGAAGGCGCATGGGCTAATGGCGTAATGGAACTGTTCATACCCGATCCGCGTCGGGCTATGTTTGGGCACGGGAATGAGAGATATAGTTTTCTTATTGTTAATTTTTGCCGCCTTGCCATGATGACGATCTGCTGGGGCGCGCTGCCGCTGAAATAAAACGGAAAGCAGGTTATGACCATCAATTCACTTGATGTCGTTGCCGGAATCTGCGTAGGCGTGCCCTTGTCAATGATGTCCATCGCGTAGACGATATAGACGTAATCGCCCTCCGGCGTGCGAAGGATTAACTCGGAGCCGACCTTCACATTCTTCATGTGCTTGAGTTCCCGATCCCGGTGTCCCATCAACACGCAGACGCCGGTCTCTCCCGGCGCGGCGCTGGTTTCCATCCAACCGACGTGCTTCTTGAGCGCCACCTCATCCACGCCGCGCTTGACGGCGATCTTCTTGCCGGACACCGGCAGGATCGCCGCCTCGTCCTCCTTTAATGTCAGGGGTTTGGCCGATGCGGTCGCATTGCCGGATGATGGCGCTCCTGATGCCGCCGGTGTAGGCGAAGCGGTGGATATCGGCTTGATTTCCGGCGTGCCGGTTGGCGCTGTGGGCGCGTCGGTGAGGGTGGCCGTCATCGCCGGATCATCTGTCGCCAGAGCGGATGTAAAGCTTATACGCACTCTGCTGATTTGTTGAAGGAGTGGGAGCGCCTGAAAATGAAACCGCGCCGCCTCGTTCCGTGATAGTGCGCGGCGGCGCGGCAGTTTTTCCTGTCGAGGCCGGAGCAGGTTTTCTGTCTGGAGGCTGTGATGCGGGGTTTCCAGGGGCGGATGAATTTTCTCGGCTCGCTTGCCGAGTACGTCTCTTCATTGAGTGGCGTAGGGCGTCGCGCCCATGGCGCAGACCGGCCTTGCCAGCGCCCTGCGCTATCGCCTCCTCGCGCTATGCGAACTCTTTTCCGGCTTCCTCCAACTTGGCTTCGGCGTATTGCTCGGAAGTATCGTAACGGCGCTCCTGAATGGTTTCAGCGGACTGATTGAGATTCTTGGCAATGTCTTTCGCTGCCCGTGGGATGCGGACGGCAGCATCTTTTATGCGGGGACGAAAATTTCCACGCTTTTCGCGGATCGGCATGGCGTGCCTCCTATTCTTTGTGAAAAAATGTGCACGGGATAGTCATCCGCACTCTCTCGTTGCAGCTGGTTTTGAGCTTTATTTTACCGTATACTTTAGATGCTAGCATGGAGTGAACAGAGGATAGTGGATATTTATACGATGCTTGTTAGGAGGACCTTAGGTGAGTGCTGATATGGATATTGGTCAGATCATATACAATGGTCTTAATGAGTTACTACAAAAAAACGATTTTAAAAGTGTTAAAAATAGTGATTTTACAAAAATGTGGTGTGACATGGCTATGCTCCCAACATACCGTATTGAATGCATAATCCAGACATCTCCGCATACTAGAAATGGCTATAACAGAGATGAAGGCGTTATATATGGACAGTTAGTGCGCATATTCAAGAATTTCTGTACGCAAAGACGCTTGGTATGTGAAAGGCTAATGACTACTGAAATAGCCGCCTTCTGGGAGAGAATGCTGTTAGAAGATAACATCAATCTTCAATACTTTATCCTGAACTATGAAAGTGCTAAATTAACTGAATTTTGTCTACACAGCCTAAAACCCGAGGCATATTTTGAAGAAACAATTAAGGATGATATAGTAAACAGCAACGGCATGCAATCACCATGGCGGAAAGGACTATTGGCCTCTATTTATAGCACTTATGAACAGGCTGAAACTTCTTATGAGGAAGTTAGAAAAACAAAAGTGAAATTTCTATCCATAAGCGAAAGATTTCGGGTTACGGGAAATATGCGTCTTTACGATATTGCATATAGAACCAAATGTCACAACATTTATGGCGATTGGGCAGATATGACAAAAAACCATCTGATATACAATAAGAATTCAAATTCTTTTATTTCTAACTTTGATGAACGTGAGGCCGATCTTAGGCAGCTTAACCCCATGTTGATCATCTGCTGCGATACAATAATAAAGTTTGTGGAAGGGATTTCTGGCCATGGAATATCTCAAGCCTTATGTGAAGAAGTCGGCAGGGATCGGGAATTAATTGATCTCTTAGATAGAATGCATGTTAACTACTTAGAGAAGAAAAACTTACTGGATGAAATTGATCTTTCGCTGTTTCAATAATGAATGTTGCTTTGGAGAAACTACATAAAAGCTTTGCAAAATGTGCAGCTAGCATTCAGAACATCAGCATTTTCCATCCATAAAGACAAGCTCTTTTGCAGCATCAACGTTACGCGTCAGTGCGCCAAGCGCCGCCTTCTTTTTCGCCTCCGGCTGGATATACGTCACAGAACCTCCGGCTGATCGGCGATCCTGTCCGACAAGATTGTACCTTCTCGTTCAGGACGACGATATCGTTCTCTTTGAGTTCAATCTGCGCATAGGTGATCCGTACGGTATCGTCAATGGCTACGCCGAATCGAGACAGCGCCGCAAAAGAAAAAAACTGAGCAACCCGATTTGCAACAAAATCTGCGGCCGCGTGACGGAAACGTGATGCGGCAGAAGAATGATAGTGTTATTGTGCTGCGTGAACCGTAATACCGCTTTATTGCCCGTGGGAATATAAGTCTATTGCGGGCATCCACAAAGATGCCCGCAATAGACTATAGCTAAGCCACTTCTCCAGGGCGGGTCGAGAGCAGCTTATACAGCTCCGTGTCCTTTGGCGGGTTATTCTCGAAAGGCACGATGCTCGCCCCGCACTTGATCAACCCATGCCCTGTCGGGACATTGGTCACATAGGAAAGAGGAAAGCTGCGTGTCGGAAATATTCAGTAGCTTCGTAAGCTCCAGCCGGTCCGTGCCACTCTGGTTCAATATCACAAGAAATTCGGAGTTTGCCAACATGGCGCGCGCCGTATGGCTTTGCAGCATATCGCCCACATTCTGCGTGATGCCGCAGGCATAGCCGCCGTATTTGTGGATGCGCTTTCACAACTTAAACAAGTAATTGGCGCTGTATTCGTTGGAGAACAGCAAATACAGCTCGTCAATGACGATCCACATCCTGCACCCCCGCGCGCGGTTGTGCAGTAGGCGGTTGAAGATGCTATCCAGCACCACCAGCATGCCAATGGTCTTGAGCTGCTTGCCCAGATCGCGGATGTCGTAGACCGTCACGCGGTAGCGATGTCGACGTTGGTCTGGTGCGCGAAAATGCTGAGCGAGCCAGTCGTGAACAGCTCCATCGCCAAGGCGACGCTTTTTGCCTCCGTTTCCGGCTGGCGCAGCAGCTCGTTATGGAAGTCGCGCAGCGTCGGCGATTCGCCGCGATAGCCGCCCTGGATATAATCGTGGTACACAGCGGCGACGCAGCGGTCGATCAGGCTCTTTTCCCGCGCGCCCAGCTTACCCACACCGATGCACTGTTCGGACAGCGGAAGCATAAACTCGGCCTTGAGTTGAATGCAGTTAATCCCCTCGCCATATCCCACCGTCATATCGAGGGCGTCAGCCGCCAACAAGCGGGCATTGGGATGGCCAAATGCCGTGCTTGCCAGTCCTGTCCGGCGCGCGGACAGGTCAAATACCGCCGTCATCCTCAGTCTGGGAATGGGCGTCGTTCTGAGCTGTGTTGGACGCGGATTTTGCGCGGTTTTTCCTGCGATCCGAGCCGACTGGTGCAGGCGCGTCGGCCTTCGCCGCGATGCATTCCCGCACCGACGCGGGGACGTTTTTCCGGCACAGGCGATCGATGAGGGAGGGGATTTCGCTCTCTAGAGAAGGTTTTTTATCGGTGGTAAACTGCCGGATGGCGTCGATCTTGTCCTCCTCATAGGAGGTGTTCAGGATAATTTGCTTCAAAATACTACCTCCCGAAAAATGAAATAGAGGCCTTATTTCAACGCCCCCATACCCCCATAGATAAAGACCGCTAGATGAGTGGC
This sequence comes from Eubacteriales bacterium, assembly GCA_031551255.1. GTDB lineage: Bacteria > Bacillota > Clostridia > Christensenellales > UBA1750 > JAVBNW01. The sequence continues at coordinate 32,492 of JAVBNW010000142.1, forward strand.
CTGATGAATTGTACAACATCGTTATCTCTCCGGCGATTACCCGCGCGCGTTTCTTGAGCGGACGCAAGAAGCCGGGGGTATAATGGCCGTGGATAGGACAAGGAGGATGACCATGACGCTACGTTTTACGGACGAAACCCCATCGCTCACCGATGTGTATGACCTGTACGGCATGCTTGACTGGAACGACATTCTTGACCTGTCGCCGGAGAATTTGCACACAACGCTGAATGGCAGCTGGTATGCCGTCTTTGCCTATGCGGACGGCAAGTTGGTCGGCACGGGAAGGGTGGTCTCGGATGGCGCGCTCAACGCCTACATCTGCGGGCTGGGCGTGGATGAAGCATATCGGCGGCAGGAAATCGGCGCGCGGCTGTTTGGCATGATGAAGGAGCGATGCGCGTGACACAGCCTGCACGTCCAATTCTTCTGTGAGGAGCATCTGCGCCCATACTATGAAAAGTTGGGCGGAAGACGCTTCGCGGAGGGCATGACGCTGGATTGAGACAGCGGCTCCGCGCTATTATGCCTATACCGATGGCTTCCTTTCCGGGGGATCGATCCGCAGAAGGCGGCAATAATCCCGCTGTGTTTCCAGCACGCACTCGGCAATGAACGACACAAATGCCGCCGTGTCCGGCGCTTTCTCGCTGTGCGATACGCGAAGCGCCCGCATGTACTCGCCGCGCAGCACGGGCGGCACGATCACCATGCCATAGCCCGCGTTGAGGAGCATCAGATTGGTCAGCAGGCGGGCGGTTCGTCCATTCCCGTCCACAAAGGGATGGATGTTTACAAACCGAAGATGCGTGAGAGCCGCCCACTCCACCGGATGCGTGGAAGCCTTGATCTCATTGGCCCAGCGCACGAACGCCGCCATATCTCCCGGTATTTCCTTCGGCGACGGCGGCAGGAAGTCGGTTCCCGATATAAAAACTTGCTCACTTCTGTATCGGCCTGCGTTCAACTCGTCGATGCGGCGATGGAACAGGCGGTGCAGTTCCAGGATGGTTTCCTCGGTAATCATCAGTTCGTGTGCGCTGGCGATGGACAGCATAAAGTCAAAAGCTTCGGCATGGCCGCTCGCCTCGTAGTAGTCCTTAATGGGCTTGCCGCCGACCGTCAGGCCGTCCTCAAGCAGCACCTTCGTCTCGTCGATGGTGAGTGTGTTGCCCTCGATCGCGTTGCTGGAATAGGTCAGCCCAACGCGGAAATATTCCATGAGCTGGTCAAGCTCGCCGCGCTGCAGGGGGCGGCCTTGGTTGATCGCTTCTCTGTAGCGATCCGTTTGGGCAAGTAGGCTGGCCTTGTCCTGCTCCGTATTCGACATAGAACACACCTCGCAATCACTATGCAGAGTATAGCATCCGGGCATGGAACGCACAATGACGCGATCATTCTGTAGGCGGCTTTCTTCCCTTCATCCGCTGCGTGACCAGGAAACCGCCCAGCGTCGTGACCACCATGCCGAGCTATTTGGCGAGTTGAATCTTAGCCTTCATGCCCTCGGTGATCCGGTCGCCGCAGATCAACAGCGAGTTGCACCGGCGCAGAATTTTGGTAGCCATCATCAGGCCGTCGCGGCGCTTTTTGGGCTTGTTGTCGTCGAGGAATTGCGGGAAATGCAGATGCGGCGCGACGGGAATGTAGCCGCAATCGTAGACGCTGCGGCAGTAGCGACGCGCGAGTTTGGTGTTCTCCTTGGGCGCATCGCTGTACGGAGAGCAGATGTAGATCAATCGGCGCATGGGCGTCCTCCTTCATATTTTCAGGATTTTATGAACGTCGCAGGGCACTCCTCGAGAGGCAGGCAGCAAGCCCGCACCACACAGCCGAACTTGCGGCCCTTGTAGTAGAGGCAGTACCGGCAATCCTTCTCGACGAACTCCGGCCTGGGCTGATAGGGCTGCAGGCGCCGCGGCCCCTGCATTAGATGCTCGAAATACCGGTCCTGCGGCGTCTCCATAAAGAAACGCATGACATCCTCCTCAACGCAAAAGCGTCGCGGCCTGCCTTGTCTGGCGATGCGCGCGGCGCAATTTGATTTGCAGATACTCGTTGTAGTTCTTGCCCTCGGGGGGGCGGTTTCTCAATAAACTCGTATTCCTTCGGCAGCATGGCGCGCAGCGTCTCCGTACTTTTGCGCCCCGCCTCGTCGTTGTCCAGGCAGGCGATGACCGTAATGGATATGCGGATGATCGCCGATATGCTGCATCAGGGCGCGGCGTGTTCAAGATAGGTCAGAAGGTCGATCTCCTGGATGCGGCACGGTATCCGCGCCGAGGAAGGGCAGCTTCGTCATCTGATAAGCGCCGCCTTTCTCGAGCGCTGAAGCAGGCACGCATTGCCGTTCTGTCGGATGATACCGATGCGATCACTGTAGAAGCATGGATCGATCGATATCCCATTCCAATACGTGGAGGTGTTCTTCTGGAAGGATGTGCTGCACTGAAATGGCAAATGACCAACTCCTTTCGCGTTGATCGTGAGCACATGGCAATTCGGTCTGAAAGAGATGGGAGGCAAGCTCGTTCGCGTTTCCCTTGCTATCTCGCCATCGATGCAGCGTTTGCTTCTACCGCCTTCTGCCGATATAATGGAACCATGAAGATGCCTGTGAAGATGGAAAAAGCAATGATTGCTCCCTGTGGCGTAAACTGTTCTGTGTGCAGCGCTCACTTGAACATCAAGTTGCCCTGTCCGGGATGCCGTGCGCCGCAGGAGCAGATCACTCGAAAAAGCTGTCGCAACTGTGCGAAAAAGAGCTGCGCCTTTGATCAGGACCTGCAGTGGTGCTTTGAATGTGCCAGGTTCCCGTGTGCCGGGATCAAAGACCTGAGCAGGCGCTATACGAGCAAATACGGCGTCGATCTTGTGCAGAACGGTCTGGATGCCCGTAGCGACATGGATTCTTTTCTGGAAGCGCAGCGCATGAAGTTCACATGTAGAGCCTGCGGCGGAGCGATCAACCGGCATCGTAAATATTGCAGTGAGTGTGGAAAGATGAGCTCAAGCGAAGTCATGGATTCCGGTCCCTTTTATCACGGCACCAAAGCCGACCTGAAGCCAGGCGACCTGCTGGGGCCCGGCTATAACTCAAACTATGGCGAACGCAAAAAGGCCAATTTTGTCTACATGGCGGCAACCATGGATGCGGCCGTATGGGGTGCAGAGCTTGCAGTAGGCGACGGTTCCGGTCGCATTTACATCGTGGAGCCTACCGGCGCTTTCGAAAATGATCCCAATCTCACGGACAAGAAGTTTCCGGGGAACCCAACTCGGTCCTACCGCACGCGAGAGCCCTTGCGCGTCGTGGGTGAGGTTCCGGACTGGGAAGGGCACTCGCCCGAAGTGCTCCAACAAATGATAGATCACCTCACTGAGCTCAAGCGGCTCGGCATCGAAGCGATCAACGAGTAACTGCGACCGCCAGTGGAAAGGAACATACTCAATGAAACAAGGCATCTATCAGCATTTTAAGGGCAACCGGTATGAGCTGCTCTATATCGCCAAGCTTTCTGAAACGCTGGAGGAGATGGTCGTATACAAAGCGCTATACGGCGAAGGCGGCATTTGGATGCGCCCGCTTTCGATGTGGAGCGAGATCATCGAGCGCGATGGCAAACAGATCAAGCGATTTGAATATGTAGGAGAGGCGCGGTGATGGCAGGGCAAAACCGGACGGATATTCAGATTGGCCGGCGGGTAAAGATCGTGCTCAAATGCGATCAGCGCACGGGCAAGCTCACCGAAGGCATTGTCGCCAAAGTCTTGACCAACAGCAGCTTCCACCCGCATGGGATCAAGGTGATGCTGGAAGATGGGCAGGTCGGACGGGTGAAGGAAATCTTCTGAACAGTTCCGTACAGGTAAAGGTTTTGAAACCGGATCGGTTCAATATACAGCAACCCCTTCCGTCATTGATGCGGGAGGGTTTTTCTTGACATCCTGATTGAATCGTCTATAATGTGACTATAAAAATATTTTAGTCATATGGTGATAAGATGGCGACGAAATTTACTGACAAAGAAACGGTAGCCATTCGGCAAGCGCTCAAGGAAGCCGCACAAAAACAGGCCGCCACGGTTGGAGCGCGCAAAACGACCGTTGACGAGCTTTGCGCACACGCCAGTATTTCCAAGGGTGCGTTCTATAAGTTCTACGACAGCAAGGAAGCATTGTTCTTCGAGGTTCTCGAGGACTGGCACGACACGGTGTACGGTGGCGCACGCAAGATCATGTGTGATCCGTCGCTCCCGGAGAAGGAGCGCATCGCCCAAGCGCTGTTGTACGCCTGTTCATCGCTTGAGGGCGCTTCGATGCTCGACTTCTATGAAAACGATGTTCCTACGCTTCTACGCAAGACGCCACAGGAAGTGCTGGACGCGCATTACCACAGCGACGAGCAGCATATCGCAGAACTCATCGAAGCTTCCGGCCTCCGGCTCAAGGTTCCTTCCGATCTGGCGGCGGGCTTGGTACGGGCGCTCATGCTGACGTTGACGCATAGGGCGCAGATCGGACCGGTCTATCCGCAGGTGTTGGAACTATTGGTGCGAGGCGTATGCGATCGGTTGCTGTAATGAGGGAGCGTTGATGTATTATCTATGGTTCAAGTGCGCTTCAGGGGATGGAGGGGTGAACGATGAGAATCCTAGTATACGGCGCGGGCGTGTTGGGCGGCTATCTCGCCCATGTGCTGCATCGGGGCGGCAACGACGTGACGCTGCTGGCTCGCGGCGCATGGAAAACCGCAATCGACGGGCATGGGCTGATCATCCGCCACTATGCGCAAATGAAGACAACGACCGATCACATGCGCACCGTCTACGCGCTTGCTCCGGACGATATATACGACATCATATTCATCGTCATGCAGTTTTCACAGCTCCCGGCCGCGCTCCCCTCCATCGCGGCCAATCGTAGCAAGCTGGTGGTATTTGTGGGTAACAACATGGCAGCGGAGGAAACCAAGGAGGCGACATGCGCCGTCGATTGTGAAAAGAAGGTGCTTTTCGGATTCCAAAGCTCTGCCGGGCGACGCGAGCGAGACAGGATCATCAGCGTGCGGCTGGGCGGCAAGATGACGCTGGGCAGCCTGGACGGGGACAAATCATCCTATGAGATCATCCGGCAGGCCTTTAGGAATGCCCGCTACACGCTAGCCTTTACTCCGCGTATGGATGCTTGGCTCAAATGCCATGCCGCGTTTGTGCTGCCGGTCTGCTATATCTGCCATGCGGTGAGCGGGAACTTGAGAAAGGCCGATAAAGCGCTCATCAACCGTGCGATAGACGCCTCCAGCGAAGGTTATGCTGTGCTGGAAACGCTGAACATCCCCATTGAGCCCGCCGGATGCGAAGCCTTCGTCCGCGAGGAACGGCGTAAATGCTATGCCATGCTCAAAGCGCTGACCATCACACCTTTGGGGCGGTTGCTCGCCAGCGACCATGCGATGTCGGCGACCGGGGAGATGCGTGCGCTCAGCGATGCCTTTGACGCGCTCAAGATGCGTGCTGGTATCGCAACGCCCGCTTGGGATGAATTGGAACGGCATATGCCGGGCATGGGAGGCGCGAAGCAATGAGCGGAAAATTAACTTGTCCGGTGGGCTCGCGCAGGCTGCACCCGGAGCCCAACTTCAACTATCAACTCAACCGCACCGCGCTGTGGAGCGGCGGCGACTGGGGTGAACTGGCCGACGCCGCCGGGCGCATCGTCACGGCGGCGGATTGGGAACGCAAGCTGCGTTCACTCGGCAAGAAGGCAGAGCGCGAAGGGCGAATCGAGTACGCCATCGCCTACTTTCGCATGGCGGAATTCTTCATGTTCGATGATAACCCCGATAAGTCCGGCGTGTACAGAAAAGCGCGCGAGCTCTTTTACGCGCATTACGCCGATGTATTCGCGAGCGCAGAAATCCGCCGTGAGAGCGTACCCTGCGCTGGAGGCATGCTGCCGGTCTGGGTTGCGCTGCCCAAGGAGGGCGCGCCAAAGGATACCCTGCTGCTGCACGGCGGCAACGATTCGTATATCGAGGAGTTCTTTCAGATCGTTCTATATCTCCTCCGGCGGGGCTACGCGGTCTACTTGTTCGAAGGACCCGGTCAAGGCGAGGTGCTTCGCTTGCAGAATATCAAGTTTACCCATGAATGGCATCTGCCGGTGCAGGCTATTTTAGATCACTTTAGGCTGGACGACGTCACGATCATCTGCAGCTCGCTGGGCGGCGTGCTGGCCCCGCGCGCGGCGGCCTATGAGAAGCGCATCCGGCGCGTGGTGGGGTTTAGCATCATGCCCAGCTTCTTCGATGTCATCCTTGGAAAGCAAAGCGCGGGCCTGCAATGGGGAGCGCGCCTTCTCCTCGCCCTGAGACAAAGGGGGTTGATCAACGCGCTTGTGAGAGCCAAGATGAAGCGCGATCCCATGGTACAATGGGGTATTTCGCACGCGATGTACGCCTATGATGTGGCATCGCCTTACGAGATGCTGCGCAAGGCGCGCCTGTTTCAAATCGCCGACATCGGGCATCTGATCGAGCAGGATTTCTTGCTGCTGGGCGCTAGGGAGGATCATTTCATACCGGCATCGCTCTATAAGGACGAAATCGACGCATTGCCCAATGTCCGCTCGCTTACCTACCGCTTCTTTACGGAGGAGGAGCATGCTGGAACCCATTGCAGCGCCGGGAATGCGAAGCTGGTATTGGACTATATTGCAGGGTGGATCGACTCGGTGAAGGGAAACTGACGTCATGAAGATGAATGTGCATCAAATCGGCGGCTACATCGTGAAGAATTATCTGCTGGAAACCCCGCAGGGCATCATCGCCATCGATACGGGATATCCGGGCGGCGCGGAAAGGTTCATCAGGCGCTTTGAGCGAAAGTGGCCGCTTTCCGAACTAAAATACATCTTCCTCACGCATCATCACGACGACCACGCGGGGTTCCTCGGCGATCTACTAGAGAAGAGCGACGCCAAGGTCGTCCTGCATCCCTCTGCACTGGAGGCTCTCGCCGCCGGGCAGAGCAACGAGCCGCCGGGGGCGGGCTATTCCTCTCGTCCGGCGTCATGGTTTGGCAAGGCGAAGAAGGATTTCTCCTTTCCGGCCGTCCATGTCGGTGACAAGGCCATTCCGGTCTGTGGCGATGCGGATCAGGTGTTTGGACGAATGGGCCTGCCCATCCGGATCCTGTTTCTGCCCGGTCACACTTCCGATTCCATCGGGCTATTCTTGCCGGAAACCGGCCAGCTGTTTTGCGGGGATGCCGCGATGAACGCCGTCATTAGCGTCGCGCGGCATACGATATGGATCGAGGATGTGCCAGGCTTTCAGCAATCATGGGATGGGATGCTCGCGCTTCACCCAGAGAAGATTTATCCCTCGCATGGCAACTCCTTCCTGCCGAAGGATCTGGTGAAGTATAGGCATTACATGGATGGTCGGACGCCGATTTTACCCAAACGGTAAATCTCACGCCCTGTACGAAGCATATTTTTGCCTTGCCGAGATGAAACTACCTGCCATGATTCTGGCTGGACGTCTAACCCTTAGCGCGACATACCTGTTTTCTTCTTGGCGGAGCTTCCCTTTGCGGCGGTTCTGCTCTTTTCGTGGGAAAACCTTATACTCCTCCGGCACATGGGCACCATCGAACTCCTCCACAAAATCATTGCCGTTTTCAGTCAGGTATCCCTGATCCGTGAACGTGCCACCCTCCTCCAAGGCAATGTCGCCGCCAAAGTTCTCGTAGTCGATATTACGCGCAAGATTGTCCAGGGCCTCAGTGCCGTAGCAGCCGCTCTCCTCGATCCAGTAATAGCCCAGATCCGCGTCATCCTCGATATCGGAAAGCAAGTCATAGCAATCCAGGTTGTACGTCAGGTTGATCAGCCCTTGTATGCCGTCCGTGGTTGCCATGCTCCGCGTCGGCTTCGAATAGCTCGCGCTCCGATTGGCTCATCTCTTCGATCCGGCTAGCCAGATAATTCAATTCGCCCAGGTTTTTATATTCACCGAGTGCGTCGTAGACCCCATGGATCGCGATATCGTAATCGGCGATGAAGTACTCTCATACCGCACGCCGCCGATGCCGATGCGCCCCAAAACATCTCGCATACGCTCCTGCGTGGTGGGAAAGGGTACCCATTCGCCGATCAGCGTGCCCTCGTTGTATTTGCCCAGACTGGTCACAAAGGCTTTGACGGGCGTGTCTTCGTTATTGTCGGGCAAGTGCGTCGGTACGGTCAGCGTTTTTGCAAAATTGTGTTCTTTTATCGGTTATCCTCCGTTTCATATGTATTCAGCATGGCGATAATGGGCTGCGCCATGCTCGGTTTTCTGCGGTCATAAACTGCATCGAATGCCTCCTTTGATTGTTGGTTGTGAGATGTATGTGTATAATGAAAAGCATCAGTTTTTGATGAGTATAGACATTCTTTTTGTTCAACAGGAAACGGAGTAAGTGATCATGCCAATACAAAAGGACAAAGCCAAGATCAGCGGCTTCACCGCGTTGTATGGCTTTACGCGTATCCTACTGCTGTGTACATGTGGAATCTTCGCATCGGTTTCAGCTGGATCTGGCTCTTTTTGAGGCGGGAAGCTGCTCGGCAACCTCTTTTCGGCGGGCAATGTCATCGCCTAACGTTTATAACGCTTATTTATTTTGTCATGCGCAAACGTTTCTTCCGCATTGTACATACGCTCGCCTTTATTGTCATCGTGGCAGCCTGGGGTAGGCGTGGGCACGACGGTGGGCGCTTGCATGGGCGTTTACGGCTACCTTTGGCCTCGGAATCTGGAGCGGGGTCGGCATTGGCGTCATGCTCGGCGTTGCCGACATGCGTGGGATACTTGCGGAGTCGGAGACGTCTACTTCCCGAAAAGAGGCATTGCGCGCGGTATCTGCGGATGCCGCCATGCCGACCGGCTCACCGGCGCTCTCGTCCGGTGCTTTCCCTGCCAGCCGATCCAATCGGTCCTACAGCTCCCGCTCACCACCCGAAGGGAAGAACGTGCCGCGCGCCCACTCTCCCAGGGCGACCAATGCCGTAATGACCAACGCAACGCTCAATAGCTTTCTCAACATGATGCAATATCCCCCTGTATCGTATTCTCATGTTCAGCATAGGGGCGTTTTGAGGATTGCGCAAAGGTATGGCGTAGCTCCTGATCTATCTTTCGGGTAGTAAAAGCTAACGGGGGGCAGGAGGGGGCGGTCGCGAAAAAACTGTGATGGCTGGGCGGCGACCGGCAGCGGCGGCTATCCGGGATTTGGACAGACCGGCTCCTTGGCGTGAAGTATGGGTTATCCGCATGCCATTATAGCGTTCCCCTGAAGAACATTCTCAGAAGGGCCTTCACAAGGGCATCTTCGCTGTCCTCCATGCGGTTGTGGATGTCGTCCACGATCTCCTCGCATAGCTGACCGCCGCGCGCTGCTTGTCCGTCAGGAAGCCGGACAGGATGTTGTACGGCAAACTTTCCAACGCCTCGCCTAGTTCGCGCGGGGTGCGCAGCAGCGTGCCGCGCCGTTTGATCTCCGCATAGAAGCGCAGCAGGCGGCTCTCGCGCGGTTTCATGCCGTATAGCAACACGAGAGATTTAAGATGGTAGCGTGTTCGTTCAGGCTGTAGCAGCATCGGTTCATGGGGCGTCCTCCTTTATATCTGCCAAAACACAAAAAGCGGGCTTCCATAAACAATCCGGTTTCATCTATGGAAGCACTCGCATGCTGGCTATCCGCGGAAAGTAAAAACGGTCTTCGTGGAACGATACCTATCTTGAAATCGGCTGTTTGCGCGCAAGCTGCCGTTTGCGCAGTTCCAGCGCTTCAATGCTGCCATTCTCGATATCCTTGGGCGTGGCGTCCTTAGGGAAGTAGGAGCGCACGCGGTCGTGCGTAGCGGGCGACAAATGAAAGCCGCGTTGGTTCGGCTTTTCCTCTTTCATGATGGCGTACATAAGCTCGAAATCGAGCGCGCCGTCCTTCGGCGCTCGTTTCGGCGCCGCCGCCTGCTTCACTGACGGCGAGACCAGGTCGCGCTCCATGATGCTCAGAAGCTGTGATTGTTCCTTTTCCGTGAGGAATGAGATGTCGGAGGCAGGTATAAGTAAATTTTTTCCAGCGTCAACAGACCCTCGTAATTCTGACAAAAGGAAAGTTAAGCGCATATAACGGTGTATCGTGGCGCTGCTTTCATTGGCTTGCAGAGCAACAATATCGCGCGAAGTTAACTTCTGTTCAATTTGAACAGAAGTTAACTCTGTTCGTTCTCCCTGACGATTTAGGGCCTCCACCTTCATCCGATATGCCCATGCTCTCTTCATTAGGAGCAAATTTTCGCGCTGCTGCAGACTGCTGTTCACCATCATGATGATGGCTTCGTCCATCGTGATATCCTTAATGATAGCCGGGATATCGGAAAGCCCCGCCTTTTCACAGGCGAAGCCGCGCCGATGACCGGCTATATATAGTAGTATCCTTCCTTATCCTCTATGGGCAGAAGCAGCGCGGGATGCAGGACGCCTTGCCTGGATACGCTGTCCATAAGCTCCCTGCATTCACTCGTAATCCCGGACGTGGAAGGAATGGTGGGGAAAGGGTTCAATTCGATTGAGCGAAACGCGGGTGAGTTGATCGGTATTCAGCTGCGCGATTGGTTCTGAGGATTCAAACAACGATGGGATTCGTATTGGAACGCTGGATGCGGGCTTTCTTTGGCGGTAGCAATCTATTATCCTCCTTCCCATGTACGCAAAAAGGCCGATGACCTGTATCGATCCTCACATAAATTGATATTGTATGGAGCGTGCTCGGAAGTGGGTATTGTGTGATGCAATTGAAAGAACAGGGGAACCATCATAGATGGTTTTTTTGTTCTTTCAATTGCGGATATAGATTTTGATTACGAAACCGCTTTGCCCTGATAGTATTGCGCCTGTGCGCTCCACAGTTCGTAGTATTTTCCGTCGCTGTCGGCAAGCAAGGTATCGTGATTTCCGCGCTGTACCAGCTCGCCCTGATGGAACACGGCAATGTCATCGCAGAATCGGCAGGAGGATAAGCGATGCGAGATATATACCGCCGTCTTGTCGCCGACAATCTCATTGAATTTGGAGTAGATTTCAAACTCGGCGACGGGATCGAGCGCGGCGGTGGGTTCGTCTAAGATGATAAACGGCGCGTCTTTGTATAAGGCTCTCGCGAGGGCAATCTTCTGCGCTTCTCCGCCGGATATCTCAACGCCTTCCTCATCGAAGTTTTTATAGAGCGAAGTATCAAGGCCTTTGGGCATATCGCCCAATCGATCGCCAAATCCCGCCATATGCAAACACTTTTCCGCAAGAACGCCATCATAGCGGATCGAGGATGCCACATTCTGGCCGAGTGGAAAGGGAAACAGCCTGAAGTCTTGAAAGACCACGGAGAATATCCCGAGATATTCGGTATACTCGTACTTTCTGATGTCGATTCCGTTCAGCGTGATTTCCCCTTCGTTGGGATCATACAAGCGGCAGAGCAGCTTAATCATCGTCGTCTTTCCGCTGCCGTTCATGCCGACCACCGCCATGCGCCGGCCAATATTGAACTTGAGGTTGAGGTTCTTGATCACGTACTCCTTCGTGCCGGGATATTTGAAGGACACGTTGTGAAATTCCAGCTCATATTCGTTGTCCGCGCGCTTTTCGGTCGTCAGCGTGCCTTGATGAGAGGCATTTGGCATATCGAGATACTCGTAGATCACCTCAAGATACTCGGTATTCGCCCGAAGCATATGGAATGAGTTTAAAAGCGTTACCAGGCCGTCATTGAATTTCGCGATACCGTTGATGTATTTGAACAGATCGCCCAAACCGATCAGCCCGTACAAAGCCTTTACGCCAACAAAGACATATACGAGCAGGGAGATCAGCGATGATAAAGCCGTATTGATATTCGAGTACCTGTTCTTCATGCTTTCTATCTGTGCGAGGATGGGCAGGACGCCTTCGCTGAACATCCTGTTCACATAATCCAGAATCATCCCCTTTTGGTTGTACAGGCGGATGTCCTTCCCAACCTGGTAATCGGTGATGTATTTGGCGTGAACAAACCAAGAGATTCTATTCGGCACGATCATTTCATCCATTTTCTTATGCGTCTTCTTCACGCTCGTTGCATTGACGCGGATGGAGAGCAGCGTGCTGATTACCATGAACGCAAGCAATAGCAGTGAACTGAATGGCGAGGTGAGTATGCCCGCCAATCCGCCTTGGGCGGTCGCGTCGTAAATCGTGAACGCGCGAAACGTGATTGCTACGGATGTAATCATTGTAATCGAGCCGCTCATTACGTTCTTGCTCTCTGTAATGAGCTTCCATATGCCAAAGCTATTGATATTCTTTATATCGTTGATCTTCTGCCGCTTCTTATGCGTCTTAGGGTCTTCGACTTTGCCGTATTCCATTTCGAGCGTTTTGCTGTTCAAGAACATAGTGAATTTCTGATCGAACACCTTGTCTTTGGTGGTTAGCATTCGGGCGATCGCTTGCTTCACCTGTTGTGTCACAAAATTCAGTATAATCATGATCGCCATCAACAGAAATATATCTTTCACATCGCCGCCGCGCGCCAGCGCATTCAATATCTCCGCGCCCATGTAGATGATGATGAAGGGGTAAAGAGATTCGAGGACCGCGCTGATCATATTGAGCGGGATAAAGGCGGCGTCGATCGAAAAGATGAGCTTGTAACCGCGCATGAGGATGCTGAAGTCCCTTTTGATCTTACTCACCTGCAGCATCCTCCTTGTAATAATGGCTTTGAATGTTGAAAATCTTTGCGTACTTGCCGTTTCGCGCCATCAGTTCATCGTGCGATCCGGTTTCGACAATCCGCCCGTCTTCCAGATACAGAATGCGATCACAGAATCTGGTGCTGGAAAGGCGATGCGATATGAACAGCGAGGTCTTGCCCTCGGAGAACTCGTTGTACCGCTGATAGATTTCGCTTTCCGCGATGGGATCGAGCGCGGCGGTCGGCTCGTCGAGCATAAGGATCGGCCCGTTTTTGTACAGCGCGCGGGCGAGCGCGAGCTTTTGCCGTTCGCCGCCAGACAGATCGATGGCGTCGTCCACTACGCTTTTGACCAGAACTGCCCGGTCGCCGCCGGCGAGGCCGTCTATCTGTTCCCGAAGTCCCGCAAGCTGAATCACTTGCGCGAGTTTGCCCCTGTCGATGCTTTCTTCTTCGCACAGCGCGATGTTCTGTGCGATGGATGCGGGGTAAAGATGAATGTCCTGGAAAACCGCGGAGATCAGCGTGTAATACTCGTCCCGGTTGTATTCCGGTATCTCTTTGCCGCACACCCTGATTTTCCCGGAAGTAGGTTGGTACAGGCCGCAGAGCAGCTTCACCAAGGTCGTCTTGCCCGCGCCGTTGCGCCCGACGATCGCCACCTTTTCGCCCTTGCGTATTCTCAGCGATATTTGCTTCAGCGCATTGGATTCGGTCTTCGGGTACGCAAAATCCACGTTCTCAAACTCGATATCGACCGCCGAATCCGGCAAGTTCGCTCCCTTATCCCTGTTCGTTGTGTCCGGCATATCCAGGTATTCACGCAGATGGCATATGGAAAGGCTGGCTTCGTTGATCTGGCCAACACTGTTGAATACATCCATGATCACCCCCGACAACGCTCCGACCGCACTCATATAGAATACTGCGTCTGCGATCGTGAGCGCGCCGCTCGATACGTTGAGGATCAGATAGGCAAACGTAATTCCGTTGCTCAGTATGAGCATGAGAATCGCCTGATTGAGATCGTAGTAACGGAAGGATGCCCTTTCCGCCTTCTTATACCAGCTGATTCGGTTGCCCAAAACATCGGCGAAGATGTCCTTCAACCAGGACTGCAGGCCGTAGAGCCGGATGTCCTTCGCCCTCTCAAAGTCGCCGGAAATGAAGCCAATGTGACCAAGCTTGCGGTCAATCGGCGCCCATTTCCCCGCGTTGCGGTACTGCCAGCGCTGTCCGGCCCT
>JAVBNW010000082.1:0-5243 GCA_031551255.1 Eubacteriales bacterium
CCAGCGCTGCGGCATGCTGGAAGTTCTGGCGCTTCGTGGCCCCTCCTCTTCCTCAAAATCACTGCGGTGCTTTTGAGGATTGAGAACGACGAAGAACGCACACCCCCGTTTCCTTTCTCGTCGTTCTGCTTACTCCTCAAAATCGCCTCAGCGGTTTTGAGAAAGAGGAGGAGCGACGCAGTGAACGAGCTTTCACACTGCAGTGTGGAAGCGAGCGATACGCAGTCCGCGACGACGAGTGTAAACTACTTATGTTTACACATGGGGTGAAAAGGTGTATACTGCGCAAGGCAGCCACACGCGGCTGCGATGCGGATACAAAAGGGGATTTGCATATGGAACGTGTTTGGGCATGGATCAAGGCGGCCGCAAAGCGCTATTTCATCGACGCGATGAGCGCCATGGCGCTGGGCCTGTTTTCTTCGCTGCTAATCGGTCAGATTTTGAAGCTGCTCGCGCGGATACCCTATATGAACTGGCTCTTGCCCTTTGCGGATGTCGCGGGCTCTCCCATGGTGGTTGGCGCGGCGATCGGCGTATCCGTCGCATGGGGCCTAAAATCCTCTCCTCTGGTAATTTTTTCCTCGGCGGTCGCGGGGGCGATCGGCTACGGAGCTACGGTGGAGGGAGGGTTCTCCGGCGGGCCGGTGGGCAGTTTCATCGCCGTGGTAGCGGCCGCAGAAATCGCACGGCTCGTAGTAGATAGGACGCCGGTGAACATCGTGTTGGTGCCCGCGGTAACCATTATCGCAGGCGGGCTGGTCGGCTCGTTTGTAGCGCCCGGCGTTTCGGCGGTGATGACGGGCTTGGGTTCGGTGATCAATTCGGCTACGGAACTCGCACCCGTGCCGATGGGGATCGTCGTCTCTACGATTATGGGCCTTGTGCTCACCGCGCCGATTTCATCGGCCGCGCTGTCGATCTCTCTGGGCCTTTCGGGGCTGGCGGCCGGGGCGTCGGCAGTGGGCTGCTCTACGCAGATGATAGGCTTTGCGGTGGCTTCCTGGCGCGAAAACAAGTTCGGCGGCGCGCTGGCGCAGGGCCTGGGCACGTCGATGCTGCAATTTTCCAACATCATGCGCCGTCCGCAGATCTGGATCGCGCCGACGCTGGCATCGGCAATCCTGGGGCCGTTTTCCTCGGCGGTGTTGGGCATGACCAACAACGCCTCCGGCGCGGGCATGGGCACAGCCGGGCTGGTGGGGCAATTCAACGCGTTTGAGACCATGGCCCCCACCTTTGGCGCGTGGCCCACGTTAGGGCTTATCTTACTGATGCACTTCATCCTGCCCGCCGCGCTGACGCTTTTGTTCAGTGAAATCCTGCGCAAGATCGGCTGGGTGCGCGAGGGCGACATGCTTTTAAAGAAGGTATGATGCGCCCTGTCCCGCGCGGGCAGGTTCCATCCACGCCGCAAATGCCTACCATCGTCGGCCCGCGCTGTTTACATGGCGCGGGTCGCCTTGTATACTCGTAGTAACAAAAATGTTGCCAAGAAAGAGGGATGACCATGGCGATTTCGTGGGAACAGTTAAGCGGAGCCGTGTCGTCCTGCCGACGTTGCGCGCTGGGGGAGGGGCGGCAAAACGCCGTGCCAGGCGAAGGGAACCCAAGCGCCACGCTGATGCTCATCGGCGAAGGGCCGGGCCAAAGGGAGGATGAGCTCGGTCGCCCATTTGTAGGCGCGGCCGGTCAGCTTCTGGATAAGATGCTTGCCGCGATCGGGCTTTCGCGCGAGGAGGTATTCATCGCCAACGTCGTCAAATGCCGCCCGCCGGGCAACCGCGTGCCGCTACCCGAGGAAGCCGAGGCCTGCCTTCCGTTTCTGCGCGCGCAGGTGTCGCTGATCCGCCCCAAGGTCATCGTATGCCTCGGCGCGACCGCGGCGCGGGCGGTTATCTCCCCCGAAATCCGCATTACGCGCGAAAGAGGACGCTGGGTGGAGCGCAAGGGCTATTGGCTGATGCCCACATTCCATCCGGCGGCTCTTTTGCGCGACGAATCGAAGAAAAAAGAAGCGTGGTTGGATTTTCAGGCAATCCGGGACAAACTAGCACAGGTATGCGAGGCGACCGCCGGCGAAGGCGATTTTCGCTGAATTTGCGGATCCGAAGGGAATAGAGGGCCGATGGATAAGGGAAAAAAGCTCAAGGCGATCGACTCTAAGTGGGAAAAGCACTTTTCATCTTTATACGCGCCCGGCGGCGTTTTGCTGGTATTGGGCGAAGGGCCGGCATCTGCGAAAATCGCGCTGGTCGGCGAAGCGCCCGGCAGGGACGAGACTTTGCTCGGCCGCCCCTTTGTAGGCAAGGCGGGGAAAAACCTCGATGAGTTTATGGGAGTTGCGGGCCTTGTGCGCGAGGACCTGTACATCACAAACGCCGTGAAATTCCGCCCCGTGCGCGTGTCCGAAAAGGGCACTACGGCCAACCGCGCCCCCAACGCCGAAGAAATTGCGCTGTTTAAGCCTTGGATGCTGGAAGAACTTCGCGCGCTCGCGCCTTTGGCGATCGTTACGTTGGGCAATACGCCGCTGCGCACGCTGACGGGCACGAAGGAGGCCATCGGCAGCGTACACGGCCGCCCGTTTGGCGACGTGCACGGAACGCCCCTGTTTCCGCTGTATCACCCCGCGTCGATCATATACAACCGAGAGCTCGTGCCGGTGTATGAGGAAGATTTACGGTCTCTGAAAGCATATCTATCCAAGTAATGGCGCTTAGCGCCGGAAAACTGCGCTCCATGGCCCCGCATGGAGCGAAATGGTTGTGTCTGCGAGATGGAAATGTGTTATAATATAGACAAACGACGCATGCCGGAGCGTATAGTAAAGGGTGAAAAGAAACCGGAGGCGTCCGGCGGTGCGTATGCTGTGGGTCATAGGTTCGCCATGGCCCAGAGTTCCGGAAAGGAGATAGCGCCCATGCAAAGCATTTGGTTGATCATACTGCAAAACCTGCCCGCGGCTATATTGTTAATTGCGGGGCTCGTTCTGGTGGGGGCCGAAATGTTTTTGCCGGGTTTCGGCGTGCCGGGCATCGCCGGCCTGGTGTGTCTGGTGTTGGGCGTAGTGTTTGGCGCGCGCTCACTATTGACGGCGCTGCTGCTGATTCTATGCATTATCGTCATCTTGTGCCTGATGTTGATCATCGCCATGCGCTCGGCGGCGCGGGGCAGAATTTCGCGCTCGCCGCTGGTGCTTAACAGCTCTACTAATGCCGAAGAAGGCTTTTCCAGCACCGAGGACGAAAGCTCGCTGGTCGGCGCGCTGGGCATGGCCGCCACGGCGCTTCGCCCCTCGGGCATCGCGGACATCGACGGAAAGAGATACGACGTCGTTACCGAGGGGGACTTTGTCAAGGCCGGCGAGCGGGTAACGGTGGCGGCGACGGAAGGGCGACGCATCGTGGTGCGCCCCGCCGGGAACGACGCCCCGGCATCGCAGGAGCCCTTGGATATTCAAAAGGGGCAGGGTTAGCGGTTCAATGCCGAACTCCAATAAAATTTTTATCGGAATTCGGCTCTTTAGCGGGGTATAAGGTAAAGGGGGAGCGAACAGATGGAGCCATGGGTTCTCGTACTGATCGTCATCGTGCTGATCATCATCTTTCTCGCGGTATTCTTCTCGTTTTTTCCGCTCGGGCTATGGATTAGCGCCCTGGCGAGCGGCGTGCGCATCCGCATCCTAACGCTGGTGGGCATGCGCATCCGAAGGGTTACCCCCTCGCGCATCGTCTACCCGATGATCAAGGCCACCAAAGCGGGCCTAACGATCAACATCAACCAGCTCGAAGCGCACTACCTGGCGGGCGGCAACGTCGATAGGGTCGTCAACGCGCTGATCGCCGCGCAAAGGGCCGACATCGACCTGGAGTTTGAGCGAGCCGCCGCCATCGATCTGGCCGGCCGCGATGTGCTGGAAGCGGTACAGATGTCGGTCATCCCCAAGGTGATCGAAACGCCGATCATCGCCGCGGTGGCCAAAAACGGCATCGAGCTGCGCGCGAAGGCGCGGGTTACGGTGCGCGCGAACATCGATAGATTGGTCGGTGGCGCGGGCGAAGAGACGATCATCGCCAGGGTCGGCGAGGGTATCGTAACGACGATCGGCTCCTCAACCGCCCATTCCGACGTCCTTGAAAACCCCGACCGCATTTCGCAGACCGTGCTCGACAAGGGCCTGGATGCGGGGACCGCGTATGAGATCCTGTCGATCGACATCGCCGACGTGGACGTTGGCCGCAACATCGGCGCGCAGCTGCAGACCGACCAGGCCGAGGCCGACAAGCGCATCGCTCAGGCGAAGGCCGAAGAACGCCGCGCGCTGGCGGTAGCCCGCGAGCAGGAAATGAAGGCCGCTACGCAGGAGATGCGCGCGAAGGTCGTGGAGGCCGAGGCCGAGGTGCCGCGCGCTATGGCGACCGCCCTGCAGGAAGGCCGCATGGGCTATATGGACTACTATAACATGCAAAACCTGCAGTCCGACACCCGCATGCGCGATTCGATCGCGGGCACGCCGGGGCCGCAGCAGACGCCGCCGCAAGGGACAAAGTAGGGGCGGGCTCGTTCCATGCCCGCTCCACCCGTGAAAAGGAGGGGTTTTATGGAACTGTTTGCCATCATTTTGCTCGCTTTGATCGCCTTTCGGATTTACAAGTATGTGGCGAATAGGCGCGCCCACCACCAAGAGGACGATTTTACGTTCGATTCCGACGCCCGAGGCGGCGGGAAGCCCCGTGGCGCACCCTACTCGGCGATGCCCGGCTCCGCCCCCGGAAGCGGTGCTACACCCGGAACGCCCCGCGGCTCCGCCCCGGTGCGCATACCGGTGGACGACCTGTTCGGGAAAGAGGAACGGGGATCGCGCGAGTGACGCCGCGCCAGCCACCACAGATAAGAGCAATGCTTGGGCCGGATGGCATTCTACGTCATTTTTCTGTGCCGCGCCACCCGGCATGTGGGCAAAACCAGGGCGACAACGCGCCCTACGGCGGTGGATGGAAGGTGTCCTAATGAAAGGGATTTTTGCTCTGATCAGCCGCGCGGCCGCGTCGCGACGTGCAAAAGCCGCGAAACGCGCCCGCATTCCGACGACGTATGGACTGTTTTTTATGGACCCGAGCTCGACAAGCGCCTTCCCTTCGAGCGTGCCCAGTGGGCCGCCGCCGTCCGTCGTGCTTTCGGACGGCAAAGAGCGGGAGGGTTCGAGAGAGTAACCTTGCAAGCCGGGGCGGCGCTGCCCG
>JAVBNW010000007.1:0-35212 GCA_031551255.1 Eubacteriales bacterium
GCAGTATCAGGCGGCGACACCATCGACGCCAACGGCTATATCTTCATCGAAGGCGGCACGATCCGGCTGAGTTCTCCCCCCCGACCGAGCTACGAAGGCGCGCTTCTATGCAACGGCGACGTTACCATAACCTCTGGCAACATTGCGTTGGTGGGCAACGTGGGAGTCGGTGTTATTGCGGAGACACAGCCGCTTCTTCTTGTCTCTCACCCTGTCGAGCAGGCGGAGGGGAGCGTCCTGTTCCTGCGTGACCAGGCCGGCAACACGCTGCTGGAGGTCGTGTCCCGGCAGACGTACATTCAATCGGCTTTTTCAGCCCCGGAGCTGCAAATCGGAAGCACCTATGGGCTTTATATCGACGGGCAGAAAAAGACAGACATCACTTTGAGCGGTACGATTACCAGAACCGCCGATGACGGGAGCGAGTTTACAGGCGGATACCGCCGGGGGTTCTGAGCGGTTTGAAAATCAAAGGACAATCGTATGGAAGGAATGTGAATCAGCATGCATGACGCAAAGACAATCATCATCACTGGAGCCAACTCGGGGCTTGGCTTCGAGTGTGCTCGCAACATCGCCGCCGCTTCACCGGAATACAGAATCATACTGGCATGCCGAAGCATGGAGAAGGCGGAGCGTGCCCAAAATGATATCATCCACAGCAGCGGCAATTCGAATATCGTACCGATGGAGCTTGACGTCTCATCGCTGGCGTCGGTCCGCGCATTTGTAAAGCAATTTCGTGAGCAGGGTTTTTCGGCCCTTGACGGGCTTGTCTGCAATGCCGGAATCACAGGGATGAACACCGGACAAACGACCGAGGGCTTCGATGTTGTATTCGCAACAAATCATCTGGGTCATTTTCTGCTGACGAATCTCCTGCTGCCCATCATGAAACCGAATGCCCGCATTGTATCGGTCAGCAGCGATATGCACAGCCCGCCGGGGCCAACGCTCACATGGCCCGGCGCGGAAATCCTGGCCTATCCGAAAAGCGACTGGCAGGGCTTGCGCAACCGCTACTCGTATTCCAAACTGTGCAATCTGTACTTTACCTATGAACTATCCGGAAGGCTTACCCGCATCGGCAGCGCAATCACAGCGAACGCGCTCAATCCGGGGCTGATGACCGACACCAATTTTGCCCCTGACAAATCCAGGTTTACACCGGAGTTTCTTAATAGGGTATCGGACCGGATCGGCTCTCTTGAAACATCCGCCAAGGCACTGGCGGAAATCATGACTGAGCCCGAATATGCACAGGCAACGGGAAAGTATTATGACAGAAGCACGGCGACAATTCCGTCTTCACCTCTTTCGTATAGTAAGGAAAATGCGCTGGAACTGTGGAATATGAGCGCCGCGTACGCAAAACTAAGGCAGGAGGAAACATTGTCGGATTTGCTGCCTGATTTTTGAGTTTGCGCAGGTCGGAATCATGGAGGAAGGAGGGATTGGGATATGCAAAAAATGTTGATTGTGGATGATGATTCCCATTTACGCGCGCTCGTAAGGACTTATGCCGAGATGGATGATTTTTATTGTCGGGAAGCGGAAAATGGGAATCAGGCATTGGAGATTGCGGCGGGGTGTGCCTTTGATATGATTGTGCTGGATGTCATGATGCCGGAAATGGATGGCTTTGAGACGCTGGGCAAGCTCCGCGATTTTACCCAAACCCCCGTCATCCTGCTGACCGCGCGGAAAGAGGAATATGACAAGCTGTTCGGATTCAATCTGGGCGCGGATGACTACGTTCCAAAGCCTTTCAGCCCCAAGGAGCTGATGGCGAGGATCAAGGCTGTGCTGAAGCGGGCGCAACCCTGCGGCAGCATTGCCACAAAATATGGAGCATTGGAAATCGACGAGGCGGCGCACACAGTACGGTTCCATGACGAGGAAATGCCTTTGCCTCCGAAGGAATATGATCTCCTGCTTTATTTGGCAAAGAACAACCATATTACACTGAACCGGGAGCAAATCCTCAAGCATGTCTGGGGTTACGACTATTTTGGAGGGTTGCGCACGGTGGATACACACATCCAATCTCTCCGGGAGCGTTTAGGGGATGCGCGCGATCTGATTAAGACCGTGTGGGGAGTAGGGTATAAATTTGAGTATAAAGAATAAGCCTTTTGCGTTTTTGCGCGGCAATATCGCCTTTCGGCTATGGGGCGCGATGATGGTTCTGGCGGGGATTGGCGTCATCTTTCTTTGGGTTGTTCAAATTGCCCTGTTTGAGCCCAACTATATCGATGCTTCCATATCGGCAATCAACGCCAATTTGGAGCCTCTTGCCGAGGAGCTTTCTGGGCTTCCCTCCGATGATGTGTTAAGCGGGCCGGAGCTCCTGCGCAATTTCAGCAAAAGCACAAATGTAAGGGTGTATCTTGTGGATGAGAACGGCAATGTCCTGATCTCCTACATCAATGGAAAAACCGACACTGGCCTTGATACCATGGAAACGCAAAAGGAAATCCGCTATATCACAAAAGGGCTTCAAACCGTGCTCAGCGGGGAATCCAGCAAACAGGTCATCGATTCCGACAAGATAGGGTTCTCGTTGGTTATAGGCGCTCCGGCCACCTACCATGGAGAATGCACGGCGATTTTCATCCATCAATCCCTTGCGGCCATGCAAACGATGCAGGAACTGAACCGAAATCAACTGGTGATGCTCAGCATCGTCATGGCGCTGATGGCTTCATGCATCGCTGTTTTGCTGACCCGCAATTTTACGAAACCCATCCATAACATCGAAAATACCGTCATGCGACTGGCTGAAGGGGACCTTAGCGCAAAGCCCGATGTAAAACGCAACGATGAACTCGGACGGCTTTCTAAATCCGTGGAAGAGCTGGGCGTGGCCTTGCAAAGAGTCGATGTGCTTCGCAAAGAGGTGATTGCCAACGTATCCCACGAATTATCCGCACCCCTCTCCCTGATTCTGGGCTACAGCGAAAAGGTCAGGGATGTTTCGGGAGATGATCCGCAACTTCGGAATCAGGATATGGAGTTGATCATCCGCGAAACATTCCGCTTGAGCCGGATGGTGGACGACATCATGGATTATTCCAAGCTTCAGTCTGGCTACGGCAAGCTCAATATCGTTCCAAGCAATCTGTATGAGCTCGTTGCTGCGGAGGTGGAGGCCATTCGGCAAGCGGCCGTGGAATATGGGATTAAGATCGAATTGAGCGGCTACGCCAAAGAAATCGAAGTAAACGTCGATTCCCTGAAAATAAGCCAGGTCATGCGCAACTTGCTGAATAACGCGGTGAACCATACCGCTGATGAGCAGGGCATAACGGTCTCCATCGCCAAAGACGCGGATTCCGTCGTCGTACGGGTACGCAGCCCTGGAAGGCCCATTCCAGAAGAAGAGCGGGATGCGATCTGGGAGAGGTATCAGCGGGTACAACATCAGGGGGGCCGCAGAGAAGGCACGGGGATCGGTCTCTCTATTGTAGCCACCATTCTTGAAGCACACGGCTTTGCCTATGGCGTGGAAACCGGCGCTCATGCCAACACATTTTGGTTCAGCATAAGGTGAGGGCCGATTCATTACAACACATTTCTTCCGGATTTGTAACCATGGTTACAGTAAAAGACCACTGCTTTTAATAGACTTACGTTGTAACCAAATACCTTTTTAGGAGGAAATGATGCGTAAATATGTGAGAATCATATTGCTTTTAGCAGCAACCGCTATACTTATTAGCGCCTGCTCCGCCGGCGGGCCTGGCGGGGGCACAAGCATGGCTTCATCACGGTCGGCGGCGGCGCTTGAATCGGCAACACCCGGAAGTGTTAACGAGACGCCCACCGCGCCCAATGCCGGTAAAAGCACTAACGTTGCGAATGTTATCGTGCGCGGGTTCGACAGTACGGGCCCGCGGGCCTGGGCAGCATCGTTTCAGGTGATCAGCTCTGAAAAGGGAAACATCCTGATCGACCCCGGCAAATATGACGACGAGCTTGCGCAATACATCACATCTATCGGCGGCGTGGATGCGATCCTCATCACGCACGGGCATTGGGATAAGCTTAGGGGCCTTGACGAAGCGGTGGCCGCCAATCCCGGAACGACGGTTTATGTGCACGAGCTGGATTATCCGTACTTCACCGATCCCGTGCGTAACTGCTCTATCGAGCAGGGGTTTGAAGGCACAACGGCTATAAAGGCTGAGACGCTTGCCGAGGGCGCCTATGAAATCGGCGGATATGCGGTAGATGTCATCCACACGCCCGGCCACACGGAGGGCTCCAGCCTATTCTACTTCCCGAATGAAAACATCCTGATCGGCGGCGATACCATTATGGCCGCGCAGGTAGCCGGTTCCGAACATCCTGGTGGGAATGAGGACGACAGGCAAGCTTCTATTGTAAAGTTCAAGCAGCTCGCGTTTCCGGACGACATGAAGATCTACAGTGGCCACGGCGTGGACACCACCTATGCTGAGCTGATGAAGACCAATAGGGATTTGCAATCATCGTAAGGGAGGCCTTGTGATGAGCAAAGCGATGGAAGCGGTCGCGGTGGCGGTTTGCGTGCTGCTTACAGTGACCGGCTGTACCGCCGGTAGGATTGGAAAGAGCGCTCAACCGATCCAATCCCCGGCGGTTATAGAAACCGTTGAAGCGCCTATACAACCCGCGCCGTCAATTCCCGAAAAACAACCCGTTCCCGATGAAACAGACAGCCAGCCTCTAGTTGAAGTGCGTAGCTTCACCAACACCAAGAGCTTTTCCTCCGATGTACACGTCATCCATTCTGAGAAGGGCAATCTGCTCGTAGACCCCGGATATTATGGGGACGACTTGGCTGAATATGTAGATTCCATCGGCGGGCTTGACGCGATACTGATCACCCACGGGCATTGGGACAACATTTTTGCGCTGGACGTGGCAGCGGCAGCGAATCCGCGCGCCGAAATCTATATGCACGAACTGGACGTTGATTTTCTGCGCGACCCCATTCTGAACGCTTCCGTCCCTAACGGGTTCTTGCTGACGATCGAAACAAAACCGCTGACGTTTACGGAGGGCTTCTACCGCATCGGCGGCTACGACTTTGAGGTCATCCATACGCCGGGGCATACCTGCGGCTGTTGCATCTTCTATTTTGAAGAGGAGAATGTCCTGTTCAGCGGCGACACCTTCATGATTCCCTTCGTCGGCAGCGCAGATCATCCCACGGGCAGCGAGGCGGACAGGGCAGCTACTATACAAAGGTTTAAGCAGCGGGTTTTCCCCGACGATATGAAAATTTACCCCGGACATCGCGGAAACACTACCTACGCGGAAATGGTGAAGACAAATGTTAATCTCAAGGACTGAAACCAAACGGAAGTGAGGAAACCATTGTGATAGAATATCAGGAAATTTTGAAAGCAAACCCCAGTGGCGTGCTGGCAACTCGAAACGGCGATGGGCTGGACACGAGAGTGCTGCATAGCCTGTTTACCGAAGGCAACAAGGTGTATTTTTGCACCAGCGGCGACAAGCCGGTATATACGCAGCTTGTGGCTAATCCGAACGCCTCATTCTGCGCCTTTCCTCAAAACTACTCGCCTGTACTTACGCTCAACGGCAAAGTAAACTTTGAGGAGGATGTGACTTTCAAGGCGCGCGTGATGGCTGAAAGCGAGATGGTCAAGCGAAACTATGAATCTCCGGATAACCCAATGTTTAAGCTCTTTTATCTGGAGGTTGAGGAGGTCAAGACTTACAACCCCGGCGTGGGCACGGCAAGGGAAGGAAAAGAAGGCTAAGCCGGCCGATGGGCTATATGGATCGTTTGGAAGGTGATGTCCTTGTGAAAAACCGGCATTTTGAGAGCTTGGTTATGAAGCTATTGGGTGTAGATACTGCTTGCCGGATGCCCTGGAACCATTGATTTTACTGGGTTTGTGGTTAAAGCCCTATATTACCACTTCGACCAAGAAATGCCACCGGAAACCCCACTGGCAGTTGGCCAGTGGGGTTTCCCACTTTGGGGGGTGACCCTTCTGACTACCCAAATGACGGGTTTGGCAACCAAATGACAACCGAGATTTGGATACTGAAATGTTTTGCCATTTTTGCCTTCGATTTCGGCACATCGGCAACGCATCCGGCGACCGTATGCCGTTGCCGATGTGTGGACAATATACCCAACCCGAAGCCCCGGCCTTTGATCAATCTATTTCGAAAGTCGGGGTGACGGAAGATTGTGATGTGCAGATTTTTGTGTTTTGTGCCTAAGATATCCGATGCCATATCTATCGATGTGGCATACCCAACAAACGCAGTTCACGAGTTTACTTGAAGCAGCGTTAGGCTGCATGTATTCAAGCTGTAGGTGTTGGCAGCATCAGAGAGTAAAACGACGCTCACTATGTCATTCTGTAGCAAAGAAACCGACCCGAACAGCGTAAAGCCGACGCGCTGAGCACCTGCGCTTACGGTGTCGCTAATAGGAGCGAACATTGCCCCGTTAATGCCCAGCCCGACCGTGGTTGTGGCGGCATTGGCAAATGTGCCCTCGACGGCTACAAAGATCACATAGACACCGGCGTTTTGTACGATGATGGCGTTAGGCGTAGCATAGTTTACAGTTTGCCCAGGCATAGGATTGGGCATTGGCACCACGGTAATGGCGCCTGAACCATAGGTGATGGAGCTGATGCTCTGGGCATTGTTGATGGCCCCGTAACTAAGCAGCCCAAAGTTGTTGATTATGTTGTTGATTATGGTTGAACCCTCCGGGCCGGTGGGGCCTTCAGGGCCAGTTGCACCGTCTGCCCCGGTCGGCCCGGTGATACCTTGCGGACCAACGGAGCCCTGGATACCCTGCGAACCAGTCGCTCCGGTTGGCCCGGTCGCCCCGGCTGAGCCCGTCGCGCCGGTAATCCCTATACCGGTAGGCCCGGTTGGCCCCGTTGGCCCAGTAGGCCCCTGAAGACCTATGGGGCCGGTCGCCCCAGTTGGGCATACGCAGTCTGTTAAGCAGCTTTGGCAAGGAGTGTTCCGTGGCCGACCGCCATGACGTCCATAGAAATAGCAACGCATAAGATATTCCTCCGGCTATCCGCATATGCCCCATTGGCATTTTTATTGTTATCATACGCGCTCAACAATAAATTGTTTACTATGCGCTCGTGCAGCGCCGTTACCTCTGAACTATGCGCAACTAATAGATGATTACCCGGTGCAGGCTTCACCTGACAAAAGAAATGCGGTATTTGCTTTTTAGTATGAAACAACTTATAGAGTCATTGCTTTTTTTCCAAAGGCGATGGGTCGGAGCCGGCACCGAGCTGTGTGAAAAACCTACTGCGACGCCTTTCCTATTCTATCCTAGGAACTGATTGGCGCAGCAGAGCGGCGTCGATTTCGGAATGGGATTTTTGAACTTTAACTTCATGAGCCTACGCCATTCCTCCATTTCTTTTGGATGAGATCCCTTTTATACTTTATATAAATTGAAAGATAGGCATCGGAATTTTGAATGCCAGAAACCTTGACAACCTGCCGATCGCTTTCAAAATGGATTCTATCACAGTGGAAATAGGTTTGTTCGTCTAAGAATCATAGCCAAAGGCAAGCGGAAAGCTGAGTACCGCCGCGCCGATGTCGATTCCCCTGGGAGACTTCAACCACTTTTTCATCTTGCGCCTTTACACCGGCCTCAAATCCATCTCGCATCCCTGCAAGACCGGTTCCGGCGTTGCTCATATCGACAACA
Organism: Eubacteriales bacterium; assembly: GCA_031551255.1. Lineage (GTDB taxonomy): Bacteria > Bacillota > Clostridia > Christensenellales > UBA1750 > JAVBNW01. The sequence goes on from JAVBNW010000007.1 coordinate 7,730, forward strand.
CTTCGGCCTCGGGGAAGTTCCACTCACCGTATAATTCCAGCCGGGCACGATCGGCAGATAATTGTCGGCCCTCGGGCCGCCACCAAAGTGAAGGATCACCGAACCGTCCTCGGATTTTTTTGCAGTCAGGTTATTCAGCGAGTAGAGATCGAAGCCGTTCTTTTCGAAATAGCCGTCGGCATTATATACCGACACCGACCCAAACGCTTCCACCGGCACGTCGGCGGGCACCTTCAGCCTGTATGCCGTCGAGCCGTCATTCCGCTCCACCCGGCAGGACATATGGGTACCGGCGAAACGTCATCTTTCTTGCCAAAGGATCTACGAAAATCGGGCAGCAGCCTCCCCAGGCCAGTTAATAGCTCGCGGGTCTCGTCCGGCATATGGCGATTCTATTCGCCAAAGAAAAACTCACCTGTTTTGGCCTGTACGGTTTTTAGCTTATCTTGTAGCTTATTCGCTTCCCGGATATCTCGGGGATCCTTCGCCTTGGCCAGCACCCGCCTCATAACCGTGAGATACCGCGTATTTACCTGTTCTCTTGGTAAAGATGTAGTTTCCGGCATCATAGGAAACCTCGACCACATGATGATCCTGATCGACGGCCAGCAGGGCCATGTACCTGCCCCTGCTGTTGGGTAGCGTAATGGTTACTGGCCCGGCCTTCAAATCGAAAACGGCGTTGTAGTACAGCGTGTCGCGATTCAGGCGGATAACCGCATGGTGATCGATGCGGGCGGGTTCGCGAACGTGAAAAATGTTCCGCCGCCGTTAGCAACGAAGGTTGCCGTACATCTGTCGGTCTGCGCGCGAGCGAAAGTATCCGTATTTACCTTCATCAGGGTAGTTTCTCCCCCAATCGAATTGCTTTTGCACCAGCTTCAAATCAAACCCGCGCTCGCTTGAAATATTAAGCGTTGCTCATGCCCGTACGTCGGCCAGTATACTTTCGGCGAGGACGATCCGTGCAGGAGCATATTTGCTTGTCTGTTCGATCATCTCCGTGGTGCGCCCTACTGTAACGAGTTACTTTCAAGGAACATCACCGGAAAACTGTGCGCAGCTTTTCGCGGTTGGATTGCTTCATATCGATGAAAAGGCCGTTGAACCGATCAGCCACGGCTCTTCCCTCCGAGCAAAACATCTTGTTTGTCAAATCTATATCTTCCTTCATTGGCGCCTTGTTTTTCCAATACTTCATCTAAATAAGTAAATAAGCGCCACGGAGGATATATCGTTTACGTGGAATTCCCAATAGACGTCAATTTGATGTTCTGTAGTTCGCCGCTGTACGTGATACGGCCGACTGTCCCAGTATCCGCAATAAACAAGCACGCTTTCGAGTGCTGCGGGATTGAGGGACTGGGCAATTTGCCGCTATGCATATAAGCTATGTTCACTATATGAGAAGGACTGCAAAACACCATGGCAAAGCTAAAACGTAAAATCGGTTAGACTTCCCTATTTATAGCGGCATACGGAGCCCTCGCGCGCGCTTCGCGCGTTTTTTCTTTTTGTGCGACCTTAGGATTGATCGTCGGTTCTTTGCGCTATTTTCATTCCTTGCTGTGCTTGCCTCGACGTATAGTGTCGCATCTTCCGTTGAAATTGGGCTTAATCGGGTAGGGGCGTTATACCTGTACCAGTAAGGCGGCGCTCGTGCTCCGCTATATCCGGGCGACCGTCCAACACCGTATACGCTTCTTTGAGCCTTTTTCGCCCGTAATCGACAGTCGTCAAGGCGTTGGAAGCGATACGCTTTACCGCTGTCTCTCAGCGCGGCAGCCATCGAAAGTATCGCAGGGAAGGCCGCGATCATGTCGGGGCTTTTTGTGCTTGGACTCAGGAATGTTGGATACAAAAAACTTTGCAATGCCACTCGTAAGCAGCCGCGAGTTCATCGATTGTTCGCCGGCCAAGCTATTAAATGCAATATCGCCACAGCTTGATTTGATTTTATGGGGTGCGTTAATCGCCCAGAGCTTTTTTAATCGTCGCCAGGAGAGAGCGCTCCCCAGGGGCGTCCATACTCACTTCCCAAATCATGATGCCGCCGTATTCCTTAGCCAGCGCACATTTTTTTTGAATTGTAGATATGCCGTTGTGGTTGGCGTTGCCAACAAAATCCGTCGACCAAGCATCGGGATATTGGGAAAGAAGGTTCTTATACGAAACTGCACGATCGTTTTGAAAGCCGTAGAAGGGAACGCCCAGCACGAGCTTGTCCTTGCGAAGGCCGCGCACCTTTTCATAATGATTCAGCATGGTCTCCGCCAGCGTGTAGGGAGAGTGATTGGCATGATCCCCATCGTAGGCCATGATGTTGACAAAATCAAAGACCGCCAGGGCGGCGTCGGAGATCTTGTCCGAATACCAGGTGGAGACCGATTTGGTAAGGAGCAGGCCGTTGCTATCGCACATTGCCTTCAGGGAGAGCGCCCAGCCCTCGAAGGAAGGCCAGTAGTTTGCGGGGGCATCGCCCTCAATGTCGACATCAATGCCGTCCAGGCTAAACTTCTGAACAAACGCAAGCAGCTTTTCATTGAAGGCATCTCTGTTTTTTGCAGAGATAAGCTCGGCATAGTGTGCGTGCCCGCGCCAACCGCCCAGGGATGCCAATACCTTGACATCGTTTTGGTGAGCCTTTTTCACGATAGCGCGCAGGGTTTCGTCGCCGGGAAGACCGTGAGATATGTTGCCGGCGGCATCCGGATTGCAAAATGCAATGTTCAGGTGCGTAAGCGCAGTAAAGTCCAGCGTCTCATATGCGCCGTAAGACCAATTGGGCAGGTAGCCCACCACGCGCGGTCCATCGGACGCGCTTTCCACGGCGGACGCCGCGGGAATGCTTGTAAGGAAAGCCGAGGCGATGAGGAGCGCGCAAGCGAGCAATCGCGCGCTCAGCCTTCGGCGTGGTTCGTTATGCGTTTCCATTTCGTCCAACCTCCAGCCGATGTAGGTTATAGGGGGAACACTGTGCAGGGTAACACACACAGGGGAAGGGGGCAAGGCGGATGGAACAAGTTGTCAAGCATGTATCTCGCTCTTGCTAATATGAAGGGTTTTGTTATCTGCCAATAATTCTCACCATATTCTACATATCGCAATCGCATGGACGGGTGCCGATGTCGTCCCGGCGATCCTCGCTGAAAGATTATACTTCCGACCGCGCTGCCCCGAATGCCCAAGTTTTGGCCTGAACGTCAAGCATGCGGTCTGTTCGGGACGATGTCTGATCATTGCGGGTATAATCGGCCGCGAATACCTGATCCGCAGTATAGTTCGAGCGGCGGATCATGCGGCCTAAAATTTATAGAATAGAGCTAGGGGGGATGGCGAAATGGATAATGTTAAAAAACGAGGGCTCATTGCCATAACGGCAGTCTTTTGCATCGCGCTGCTTGCAAGTTGCGGCGATGCCAAGGGCGCTCAAACGCATAAGCAACCGGCGCAGACGGACTTCGTCGCTGCGAAACCGTCCCCGATGCCCATAAAGCTTTTTGACGATAAGCCTGAAATTCGGCAAGTGGAAAGCGAGAAGGCCGTGCCGGACGCGCCTGCGATCCCGCAGCTCGACCTCGGGGAGGGCTTCATGGCCCTCGGCGGCCTGGATAGGATCGACCCGCCTGAGGATAAGGTGGTCGCCCTGACCTTTGACGGCGGGCGCCCCCTGAATACACGGATCGATTGCTGAAAGTCCTGGAAGAAAACGAAGTAAAGCCAACATTTTTTGTGCTGGGGATTAACGCATGGAACTACAATGGCCCTGTGAAGCGCACGTAGGAAGCGGGGCGCGAAATTGCCAGCCACAGCTATAGTCGCACCATACTCAGCAAATTGACCGCAAGCGAAATTCTTAAGGCGCAATTCGACAAGACGAACGACACCATCGAGAATCTATTGGGCAAACGCCCGTTGATCGATCGCCGCCCGGAGGGGCGATGTCCAAGGAAAAGGCCGCGCAGGTCGGCGGGGAGCAAATCCTCTGGACTGTCGACGTCGAGGATTGGAAAAAGAATACAGGAATGCCGACAGCGTGTACGATAACGTGATTAACGCCCCCAACACCCAAAGGCCGGTATGCGGCGGAGCCATCGTGCTGTCGCACGATATCTACGAGAGCACGGCGGAGGCCTACGACGCCATCATCAAAGAGCTTAAGCGCCAAGGGCGTATCCCTAAACTCCTGCGCGTGCAAATTACAGCATCTTATCGGCGCTTTGCGCCTTGCGAGCGGGTACGCGTACCTCCCGCGATCCCCCCGCCGAAGAAAAACGGCGAAATCTCTTAATCTGCCGAAAAATCTACCGCAATCTGCATCGCGGCGACCTTAGGGACACACCCAAGTTTGTTACCGTTACGCAGATGATTAAGATCGCCCAGATACGCGGAAAAGACGTAGCAAGTTCCTATCTATTCGGCTCCGCGCCCGAAGTGGGCGATTAAGCTCTTCGCGAGCGGCGTATCAAAACACCGTTATCGCATTTCAGCTAATAATGCACCGCCTCCTGCACATGGCTGATTTGTAGGCGCGATCGTTACGATATCGGCATCGGTATCCGCGCCGTAAACTCCAGTTCAATGGCCCACGGCGGCGCAAATCTTCGGCGAGGCGCATCGGCTTACGGGTATTCCCGCATCTGCTTCGCCCGTCGCTTCAATGGGTTTCACCCATATGCCGATAGGGTATTTTGTACGTATATGCCGCGCGCTCTACGGCGCTAAATATCAATAACCCGGCAGGAAGTATCAACATTTCGCCATTTTGTCGGCGAATGCTTGACCTTACTCTGCGATGATTTATAGTTATAGTTAAAATAACAACGACATGAGGAGGTGTGTTCATTGCTCAAAGAGGTTTCCATCCTCGACTTCGGTGCGGCGGCACAAGCCGACAACAACGCCGCGGCGATCCAGGCGGCTATCGACGCGTGCGAAGGCGGCGGCATCGTTATTGTGCCTGCAGGCACGTACAAAAGCGCCGCGCTGCGCCTGAAGAACGGCGTGACTCTGCGCCTGGAAAAGGGAGCCGTGCTCGAGGGCAGCGCGGACTTTCGCGACTACGACATCGGCGCGATCCCCGGCTGGCGCGAGCAGCCCAGCCCGTGGTTTAACTCGCTGCTGGGCGCGCAGGATGCCCAGGGCATCATTATTGAAGGCGAGGGAACGATCGACGGCGCGGACTGCAACAATCCCGGTGGCGAGGAGGGCTTCAGAGGCCCGCACGCCGTCTGCCTCTTCCGGTGTTCGGGCGTTCGCATTCAGGGCGTTCACATCAGGCGCGCTGCCAACTATGCAATGCTGCTGATCGAAAGCGAAAACGTCGCAATCCGCGATGTGGCCGTTCGCGGCGGCCACGACGGCGTGCACGCGCAGCGCTGCCGGAATTTTGTAATTGACCGGTGCGACTTTCGTACGGGCGACGACTGCATCGCGGGCAGCGACAACCGGAATTTCGCCGTGAACGAGTGCGTGCTCAACACCTCGTGCAACGGCTTCCGGCTGGGCTGCCGCGAGCTGTCGGTGGAAAGCTGCCGCTTCTTCGGGCCGGGCGAGTCGCCGCACCTGGTTAGCCGCCGCCACAACATGCTGTGCGCGTTTGTGCACTTCGCGCCGCCGGATCGCAAGACCCGCCTACCCAGCGACAATTGGCACATCAAAGGCGTGACGGTAGACAATGTTGAGGCGCTGTACAGTGAAAACCACAAGGACGGTCTCTGGCAGACCGGCCAGCCCGCGCTGTCACTGCTGTTTGAAAACATTCGCGCTACAAACGTTGCGCAGCCCGTCAACCTGTTGGACTCGGCGCCGCGCAAGACGCGCTTGCGTATCGTGAACTCGCACATCGCGCTTAAATCGGATGTCGCGAACCAAAGCGTACTGACAGCCGACGGCTTTGACAGCGTCGAGCTATGCGGCGTCGAGCTTGTAAGCGACGGCAGCCTGCCGGCCATCGATGCACGGGATGGCAACCGGCTGGAACTTGCCGACGTGCGCCTGAGCGGCGGCATCAAGATTGATAACGTCGATTCCGTCAGCACAAAATAGCCCCAGGCAGGGGCAAACCGGTATGCAATGGATCCATGGGCGACCCTAATATACAGATACCAGAGGAGGAACGGTTCATGAAAATCTGCGTGATCAGCGGCAAACACACCCACAGCGAGCATCCGGTCATGGATGCGGACGTCTACCGCAAAGACCCGCGCATCCTGTCCGCCAGCGCGTACAGCCTGCTGTACGATGCGAACCTCATCGCCGCGCTGGGCGGCGCCCCGCAAGTGGAAGAGTGGGACGACGAGCTGCCCGAGGCCATTCTGACCGGCGCGGATCTCATCGTGACGCCGCACGCGGTGGACGACGCGGTGGAGCAAAAACTCGTAGAGCTGGCCAAGGCCGGCAAGAAGATCTTCTGGATCAGGCCTTCCGCGCAGGCACTGGCGGCGGCAACCGGTGGAAAGATCGGCATCGAGAACACGCTGCACTCGCACTGCGAGCGGTGGGAACTGCCCGGCGGCACGTTCATCTGGCCGCAGCCAGTCGATTACGATACCTATGTGTTTTCTTCGTCTGCCAAGGGCGCCTGGCCCATCGGCGGCGATTGGCCGTCCATCGTGCGTGCGGGCAACGTAACCTTCGGCGCGGGCGGCGTATTCCACGCGTTCAACTGGTACTGGAATTCCCCGTTGGACACAGTGCGAGAAGACGGCTCCTTCAACGCGTTTCACCGTATGTTCTTGGGCGAAATCGCCGGGTTGGTGGGCCTTGCGTGGGACGACTGCAACGCAAAGGACAATTTCTTCATCCGCAGAGACTTTCACGCATACGGCTTTGCGCGGCTGCTGGTGCGGGATCTTTACCGCATCAAGGGCAAGGAGGCGGACTTTGGAACGGCCGATGCGCTGATCGGCGCCGCAGCGGCGCTGGTGGGCAGGGCCGCCGAGTCGCAGGTCGAGGATGCGCTGCGCCCGGCCTTTGAAGAACTGTACCGGCTACGCTGCGCGATTACCGACATCCCGGTATACTACGCCGAGGCGCTGCACGGCGGCATCCTGACCGACGAATACGGCTACATCGAAATCGCATCGCCGCAGTTCGTCGTGGAGCAGATGGAGGCGCTGATGTACTACGCCCGCCGCCGCAAGGGACACTTCAACGTCGATATCTCCATCGCCACGCTCGTGCATATGCATAAGCGGCATCCATCCTTTACGAAGCTGTTTAAGGAAGGTATGGAAGAAGGCATTTTCGAGGTATGCAACGGCTCGCTCGGCCAGCCATACCCGCATCTGTTCTCGCTCGAATCCAATATCCGCCAATTGGAGACCGGACAAAAAGCGATGCAAAAGATGTACGGCCGCGGCGCGACGACGCTGCTCGCGCAGGAGATGCAACTCGTGCCCAGCTATCCGACGCTGCTTGCGCAGGCGGGCTATGAGGGCGCGATTCACCGCATTCAAAACAAGGGCGCTACGGTATATGACGAGTCGGTGAATCAAAACTGGCTGGCGCCGGACGGCAGCATGATCAATACCGTGCCCACCCACTACGACGATTCGCAGCAGGCCATCGCGATGGTGCACCTGCAATGGCCAAAGCTCATCGCCAAGACCGCCGAGACCTATCCCATCGGCGTGTATACGAACCTGCTTGACAACACATGGAACACCCCGTTCCGCGAGGAGAGCAACCGTGCGTGTTACTATGCGCCGGTGTTCGGCGAGTTCCTGACGTATTCCGAGCTGTTTAAGAAGCTGCCCAAGCCCGAGACGGAGCGCCTGTACCAGCGCGACGATTATATGCCGGAGCTGCAGCCGGGCACGTCGGTGATGCTGCGGGATATGCAAAAGGTCAGCAACGCGCTGGAGGGTATCGAGAAGTACATGGCGCTGTCCGGCCGCGAAGACGTAAACGATGCGATCTGGAATGCTTGGAACAAGCTGGGCGAATATCAAAACCACGACAACACCGTGTGCTTTAACGTATCTCCGCGCCTGCGCTACATGTGGCCCGAGGCTAGAGGCCCGGTCCGCAACGGCCCGAACCTGTACGACCTGACGAAGGATGAGACTTTCGCGGCGCTGGAAGAGTGCCTAAAGGCGTTGGGCGGCAACGACGCGTACTTCAACGCGCTCGACCATGCGCGGGAAATTACGCTGTTAAGCTTCCCGCAGGGCGCGGTGGGCCTCAAGCGCGCTGGCTCCATACAGGATGCGACCGGCGCGCAGCGCATCCGCGTGCCTGCGCATGAAATCGCCAGCGCGCCTAAGATCGCGGCAGAGCGCGCGGCGCAAGATGATGAAAAGGCGCTCGACAACGGTATGCTGCGCGTGACGCTATGCGAAAAGACCGGCGGTATCGCCAGCGTAATCGACATCGCCACCGGCAGGGAACTGCTGTCCGGCGCGGCCAATCGCCTGTCCGTCGGCGTGGACGGCGATGCGAAACTGCTATCCTATCGTAGGTTATCCATCCACGACGTTGAGCAGTTTGTAGTGAAGGTAGAACTGACCAACGGCGACGGCGAATTCGCCGGTTGGGCGGAGACGGCGATCTCGCTGCCCAAGGGCGAGAAGCGCATCTACTTTACCACTTCCTTCGATCCGTATCGTAAAAATCCGCGGCCCTATCGCCCCTATTCGCACGCGCGCCTGACCGGCCTTTACGCGAACTATGCGCTGGCCGGCGAGTATACCGACGCGCGCGACTGCTGGCTTCATCAGATCAGCGGCGCGCCCGACGGCACGCGCGCCGACGAGTTTGGCCGGGGAGGGCTCGCTTGTGGTTTTGCGGAGCGCCTGCGCGAAGGACATATGCCCAGAGCCTGCACGCAGAGCGCGATGGGCTTGATCATGCGCGGCGGCAAAGACTCTGTGATCCTGCACAACGACGGCGCGCAGATCTACGAGATGGACGGCTCCGGCGTGTGCCAGCTACTGTGGGGCGAGTGCGATTACGAGACGACGGTCTCCTATGCGATGGAATGGACCGGCGGCGACACCTTCGAGGCGATGCTGGACTACCAGTACGATCTTCTGCCGGTCAAGCATGCGGCACTCGCGCCGTCTCCAAGCGTGGATGGCGTCGGCGCGTGGATCAGCAGCATCCGCCGTATCGGCGGCAGCCTGTATGTCCGCGTGGCAGAAATTCAGGGCGCGGCGCGCGAGGTAACGCTTAGGCCGGGCGCCGAGGCCAAGGCGGCGTGCTTTGTCGATCTGCTGGGCAACGAGCAGGGCAAGGCCGCCCTGGGCGCAGACGGCGTGAAGATTGCGCTCGGCGCCAACGGCGTGCGCACGGTGCGGTTTGACTTATAGCAGGCGAAGGAGCCATTGGCGCTCGGCCCCCCGTTCACTGAAGGTATCGCCAAGGGTATGAGGCCATATAAAAAACCAAGCTGGGATGCCCGCTTATATGGGCATCCCATTTGTATAAAACTGCCGCAAATAGAAAGCCGCGTCCTTCACACAAAAAACGTCGGCTGTCTTAAGAGGGTGATGGCATCGATATAAACATTTGCTTCTTTGACGACACACATCGGCCAATACCGCTCCCAGGCAATAGTTTGCGGCATATAGGCTTGGAAATCATGGGGTAATTTAGCCGCGCGCCGCCTGACGCAATGCGTCTACATCGGGGTTGATTAGGTAATCGTCAAAGGATTCGCGTCGATCGATCAGACCGCCCGGAAGAATTTCTATGATGCGATTTGCCGCAGTTTGCACGATCTGCTGATCGCGCGACGCGAACAGCAATACCCCTTGAAATTCCATCATGCCATCGTTAAGAGCGGTGATCGTCTCTAGATCCAGATGGTTGGTCGGTTCATCCATAAGCAGAACATTCGCTTCGGAAACCATCATCTTGCTGAACATGCACCTTACTTTTTCGCCGCCGGAAAGAACCTTGGCTTGCTTTAGCGCTTCCTCTCCTGAGAACAGCATCCGCCCAAGCCAACCACGCATAGTCGTTTCCAGCTGATCGTCGGAGAACTGGCGAAGCCAATCGACGAGCGAGTAATCGACGCCGTCAAAGAAGGTGGAGTTGTCCGCAGGCAAGTAGGAGTGCGTCGTCGTGACCCCCCACTTAAAATCACCCTCGTCCGGTTCCATTTCACCTGCAAGGATATCAAAAAGCGTTGTCCGCGCCAATTCATCTTCCCCTGTGAAGGCGATTTTATCGCCGGGCATCACAAGGAAACTGATATTGTTGAGAACCTTGCGTTCGCCGATGGTCTTGGAAAGGCCGTTGACGCTCAGTACGTCATTGCCGATCGCCCGCGCCGGCTTAAAATGGATAAAGGGATAGCGGCGCGATGACGGCACAAAGTTTTCCATCTGCAGGTTGTCCAATAGCTTTTTTCGCGATGTGGCCTGCCGAGATTTTGAGGCATTGGCGCTAAAGCGCTGGATAAATTCCCGCAGTTCTTTTGCCTTTTGCTCTGTCCGCTTTCGCTCATCTTTGGCCTGCCGTGCGGCCAGCTGCGTGTACTGGTACCAGAAATCGTAGTTGCCGACGTACATTTGAATCCGGCTAAAGTCAATATCGACGATGTGCGTGCACACTTTATTGAGAAAATGGCGATCATGCGAGACGATCAATACCGTGCCCGCAAACTCCAGCAAAAATTCTTCCAGCCAACGTGTGGCTGCGAAATCGAGGTTATTGGTTGGCTCGTCGAGAAGTAGAATATCCGGGTTGGCGAACAGCGTCTGCGCGAGCAATGCCTTAACCTTGCGTGGACCATCCAGTTGCGCCATGCTTATATGATGATAATCACCGGCCACGCCCAGTCCGTTAAGAAGGATTTCTGCGTTGGATTCCGCATTCCATCCATCCAAATCGGCAAATTCGCCTTCCAGTTCGGCCAATTGCAATCCTTCCGCGTCGGTCATGCTTTCTTTTGCGTATAGCACTTCCTTTTGCTGCATGATCTCATATAGGCGCGGATGGCCCATGATCACCGTGGTTAAGACGTCGTGATCATCAAAGGCAAAATGATTCTGCTGAAGTACCGCCATGCGTTCGCCGGGAGATATACCGACATCTCCTTTGTTCGGCTCTATTTCACCCGATAATATTTTTAAAAAAGTAGACTTGCCTGTGCCATTCGCCCCGATAATGCCGTAGCAATTACCGGATGAAAACTGGATATTGACATCCTTGAATAACGTTCGCCCACCGTATTGGAGCGATATGCCTTGTGCGCTTAACATGAATCTGGCGGCTCCTCATCACATAATTTTATTTACTATGCCATGAAAACAAGCCCGACAATAGATTGTTTTGTCTAAATATTCGGAGCCCTTACGTTATAAATCGAATATTTCTTACCTGCCGATACCCCGACGGGTGATGAGAACATCGCCTTCGGTATACCGGCGCAGGCGGGCATGAGCGGCCTGTCTAAACCTTATAGATCGTAATGCTGTTTGCCGGTTTTCCTCAATGATATAGCGGTCGACCGTAACGTTGACATATTTTTCGGCCAACTCATCCGGGATTTGCATGCCCCGCCCTCGCGATGTCCCTTTTGTAAAACCGCCTATGCGCGGAACGACAGGGCCCGACCGAGGGGAAGGATATTTTTGATCGTGAAGGTAAGGGTTTCCCGGTTGTTCGCTACGCGCACCGTCACGCCGCCTTTATCGGTGCAGTGCCCGCACGCTTCGATGGCGTTGTCGAGCAGAATGCTGCCCGCGAACACGTATGTCAAAGCGGAAACGACGATGGCGGCTGTCAGGATCTGTTGTGCCGTCCGGCGACGTATCTTTCCGCCAAGCCATGCGATCAGCAGCAGCGCGCCTAAGCGAAGGGCGTAGGGGAGAAGCTCCTGAGTAGTATATTCTTAAATTTTTCCATAGATTACCTTTCCCAAAGGTCAATCATTGTCCAAGACACTCCTGTACGATGGCGCCTTTTTGCCCAAAGGCGCACGCAACCGATTCGCCGCTGGATAGAAGGACCGCCCCTTCGGATATGCCGATGACACATTCTATCGTATCCCGCACAGAGGTGCGCGAGCTGTCCAGTGCGTGGTAACCAATATAAAGCGAAACCGTTTTTAGGGAATCCACGTACACGATTTGCTCCAAAGGCACGCGGATCGATTCATCGATGCCGATCGGCAGCTCGATCGACGTAAGCCCGGCGCTCTCCTTAGGCTCTTGCACCAGCGCCATGTCGATATATCGCGCGTATTCCGTCGCCATGCGCTTTATGTTGGGCGTTTTTTCAATAAACCCAAACGCCTTGCCCCCCGATTTTGAGAATGGCCATACCCTGCCCGGCGCGGCTGGTGACGAATACGACTTTCGAGCGGGCCTCTTGCTTTTTGATGAGCCGGGCCAAATCGACGCCGTTAAGTTCCCCTTCGCCAAAGTCGAAATCTAAAAAATAAAGGTAGATTCCCGGGTTTTTTGCGAAGAATTGTAGGATTTGTGTTCCACTGCTTGCGGCGCGAACGATCTGAGTCTCGTTTCTTTTTATAGACGGAGTTTTGCGCCCAATATCGGAGGATATCTCCAGCGAGCAGAGATCGTCGTCGCACAATACGATTCCCAGTATCCATCCTTCCCCGCATTTATTATACCGAAAACTCCCGCTCTGCTATTATTTTATCTCAAACGTGCGATATTTTGTCCCGAAAGTAGATCCGGGCGTTGCGCATAGAAAGTCGCCTTCGACATTCGCGCCAAAACATGCGGCAAAGATGAAAAGTATGTTATGGTATCTTACGGCGGAAGGATGCCGCCTTGTACCTAAATAAAGGAGGAACATCATGAAGAAAAATCGTTTATTTGCCTGCGCCTGCGTACTTGTGGCGCTGGCCCTCGTTGCGGGCTGCTCGTCCGCGCCCCCGGCAGATCCTACGCAGGCGGCACAGCCGAGCCAGGCGACGGGGCTGACCACGTCGCCGCCGGTCAGCGCAGGCCTTGTGCCGACGATCTATGAAGACGTCGGCCTGACGTTTGGAATTCCCGCCCAAATGATGGAAGCGGGCGCCGTGCTGGAAAGTCCCAACGAGAATATGGAGCACTACCCGATCGTGGACATCTTCTTCTACAGCCCTCATATGAACCAAGAGATTGAAAAATTGTTGGATATACCGAACGACGAAATGACGCAAGAGATCGTGGATGCCTTTTATGGGATATTGGCCATCGAATCCAAGCGCATGCTCAACGTGACGCTCGTGCCCGAAGATGCCTATGAAAAGGCGGCGGGGGAGGGCAAGGCCCCTCAGGACATCTGCGGCTTCGACAACGCATCCGAGCTGGGAAGGCAAGGCGGCTACGTGTACATTCTGGCGACGCCGGATGCCGATCTGACCGGCATGACGCAGGAAGGGCAGGGGCTTTACGCAAAGTGCAAGGAATACCTGCCGGATGTCGTGGCGAACCTTCGCCTGAGCACGCTCAAGCGCCCGGAGGAACGGGGGACGATGTTCCCCGAAACCATCCCGGCTTTTAGCGCCCAAGACCTTGCCGGTAACACCGTTACCGAAGAGATTTTTGCAGACTATCAGCTTACGATGGTGAACATTTGGGGCACGTTCTGCGGCCCGTGCATCGACGAGATGCCGGATCTTGGCGAGCTTTCGCGCTCCATGCCCGAGGGCGCGCAGATTGTGGGCCTGATCTGCGATATCCAAGGGGATACGAACCTTCAAGCCGCCAAGAACATCGTCGCTAAGGCGAATGCGGAGTTTACCCACATCATCGCTGAAGAGGTGCTGCTCGATTTTATATCCGGTGTAACGGGCGTGCCCACAACCTTTTTCGTGGATGGGAGCGGAAGGATCGTAGGCGAGCCCATGGTGGGCTCGGCCCGCGCCGAGGATTACCGCGCCGCGATCGAAGGATATCTGCCATGATCAGAGCGCATCGCCTGACAATCGTGCGCGTCGCGCTGCTGCTCGCCGCCGGAGGGTTCCTTGTGATAGGGGCTCTGCGCGGGGAGGTGCACACGGTGCTTATTAAGGCGGTTAATATTTGCCTGGAATGCATCGGATTGGGGTGAGCGAATGAACAATCGCCTCAAAAGAAAGCTTGTGCAGTGGGCGACATTGGGGCTGACCAACGCCCAGTGGCCCAATTTTCTCACCGGTTCCATCTATAAAGGGCCGCTCAAGCAGGTGTGTGTTCCGGGGCTTAATTGCTACTCCTGCCCGGGGGCAATCGGTTCTTGCCCCATCGGCGCGCTGCAATCCGTGATGGGTTCGGAAAAATTCAGCTTCAGCTTTTATGTGGTTGGCCTGCTGCTGCTGATGGGCGTGGCGCTCGGGCGCTTCATCTGCGGGTTCTTATGCCCCTTCGGCCTCATACAGGAACTGATCAATAAAATCCCGTTCCCCAAGATCAGGCCGTGGAAGGGCTTTCGCTATGTGAAGTACGCGGTGCTGGGCGTTTTTGTTATCGCCCTGCCGCTGCTGCTAACCAACTATATGGGGATGGGCAAGCCGGCGTTTTGCCAGTATATCTGCCCGGCCGGGACGCTTGAAGGCGGCATTCCGCTGCTGCTGACCCACCAGGAGCTTAGAAATACCATCGGCAACCTCTTCGCGCTCAAGGTATCCATTCTGGTGTTAACCGTGCTGGGTTGCCTTTCGGTGTACCGCTTCTTCTGCAAAGTGCTGTGCCCGCTTGGGGCCATCTACGCGCTGATGAACCGCGTAAGCTTTTACCGGTTGCATATCGACCGCGCGGCCTGCGTTGGGTGCGGCGCATGCGCAAAAGTTTGCAAGATGCAGGTCGACCCGGTGGCGCATCCCAACCACGCCGAGTGCATTAGGTGCGGCGATTGCGCCACGGCTTGCCCAAAATCGGCGATTCGCCTTGGGTTTGCCGTAAGCGCACGGGGCAAACGTGCGGGGCGGGGAGAGGCGTGCGCGCAGTGCGGCGGCTGTAAGGAACGATGAAAACGTGTCAAAACGCAAAGAAAAGAGGCCCGTAGCGCCTCTTTTTGTATGGAGATCAGGCTTTATGCGAGCATGAAAACAGACCATGGTACAGTTAAACCGCAATGCGCCGAAATGGATGTCGGGAGCCATGAAACAGTTTTTGCATAAACTTCGGCATTTTTGGTATGCTGGGCGTTATGCGGGGAAACCGACCCAAGTGCAGTTGTAAACACGGTGAATGCGCACGGCCGCATTTAGAGAGCGCGGCTGTCGGAGCTTGTAAGGTTTCGCTTAAAAAATCCCGTGATACTTCGGTTGCCCCGGGTGAAATAGTCCATCCGGGTGTTTTTCCATATGGCGTCGAGATACGGCAGCAGGTCTTCGTCGATATGCTCCCCGGTATCCCGATCGTCCGCCAATGTGTTGCTGAGCATATGAAAGGCAAGCAGGTGTGCCCGGTGGCCCTCTTTTTCGAACGACCCGAGAGCTTGCGCGACGACTCCGCGAAAGTCGGCGAGATACCGGCGATCCCCATCGCCTCCCATGCAGCGGGAATACATTTTTCCCGCTGCGCGCGCGAAGCCCTGACGCATTGCGAGACCGACTTCGCTTTGCGCAAAAAGAAGATTTGCCGATGCGCGATAGAGGGCATGAATGCCGTATCGGCAGATCAGCCGATGGAAGAAATCGCGCGTGAAGCAGACGGAAAACGTATCGTACCGTTCCGCCTCCGGCAGTTCTTCCACCGCGCGTTTTGCTGCGGCCAGCGCGCCAAGATGATCGTAAAACAGGGTGTAGGTTTCCGTGACGAGCATAGCCAATTGGTCCGGGTATTTTTGCATCATCGTTGCGGCGTATTCGTCCGCAAACAGCCTACCCAAAACGAAGTTCATGTTTTCCACGTCGGAATCGATAAAGTGGACAAGCCCCTTTTTCAGCTTTTTCTCGCTTTGCAGGGTGCGAAAGGCTTTTTCGTAGACATGTTTTACGTAGTGACCTAAACCCGAACCGTCGATGGCCGCTAAAAACTTTCTGATCAGTTTGCATTGCTCCACAATTCCTACGTTTTGTGCGGAAAAGAAGTATAGCAAGCCATAAGCCTCTTGCGGGTGCAGCGCAACATCCTGTGTTTGCGCGAGTATTTCCCTAATGATGCCCGCCAGATGGGGCGACGCGCTTGCGGCGGCAAACAGGGCATAGTGAAGCTTGTGATCCGCCGCGAGCCAGCTAAGGAGCAGTGCGATATCGCCGGTTTTTTCGCCGCCTTCGTTGTTCGCATCCAGGAAGCAAAGGTAAAATGCGATCAGATCCTGCTTCCAATCCTGCATATTCATATAGCGCTCATAGTTTTCGTCGTGCGTTTCGCCGCGGGTGCCTACGACCATGCGGGCGACCCAATATATTTTTGTCGCCAGGTCGAAAATGTCTTCTCCATGGTGAGGCGACCATACATCGGCCTCGACGCCAACCCGGCTCAGCAATTTTTCATCTCGGAAAGCGCGCAGCATGTCTTCGGAATGGAGCGTGCCTTCGCGAAAAAGCGAGTTAAGCTCACCCTGAGAATAGCGGATGTTCGCGTTTTTTAGCGAGTGATGCGATATGGCCTGAACGGATGCGTGAAACGCCGGCAAAAGATCGCTTCTTTTCGTCTTTATGCCATCCTCGATCAGCCTTACGAGTTCCCTGACGAACAGGTGATACGTTACGAGGTGATCGATAACAAAGCTGTCGGAATAAAAGCGCGCAAGAATGTGCGCATACAGGGGAACGTTAAGAGGCCCGCGATCATAGCCCGGCACGTCGCCGCCCACCTCAACGGAGATACCCTTTTTGGCAAGGATTCTCTTTCCGACATCGCGGCCATTGTTCACGGCGCTCAGGCACAGAGCATAGGCGTACAGATGGGGGCGAAAGCCCAGATAGCAATAGCCGTTGATGAAGGATTCGTCGCGCAAAATATAAAGATCGTACTCGCCGACGGCTACGAGCCAGGAAAGGTTGTCGATCCTTGACAACGCGCGCATTGCGTGGGTAATGGCATCCAAGCACCGCGGCTCGTAAATGCTGAGCTTTTGCAAATCGTCGATCAAAAACACAAACCGGCGATCGGGCAACTCGGCAAAACGGTCGAAAGAATCGATTTCCCGGCCCAGCGCCGCGCTCGCCACGCTGAGAAGGTACGTTTCGGCCTGCGCGGGCGTCAGGACTTTTTCATCGGCGATGTCCCGAGCCGCGACGGGAAACGCGTATTCATCCGGCGCCACCGTACGCGCATAATCTTTCAAGAGCTGCGATTTGCCGGAGCCGGGCTCGCCGGTCACGACAAAGACTTTGTTGCAGCTGTCTTTGGTCATTTTCCTAATCTTCCATTGCGCCGGATGGTTTTTAAGAAAAACGTCGTGCAGAGCCAGGGCGATTTCCCGCGCCTCATCATAGCGAACCGTGCCGCGCAATTCGTTCAATTTTAGCCGGAAGGCGTCTACGTCGAATGCGTTCGGCGCAAGCTCTTGTGCCTTTTCCAGTTCGCTTATCAGGCGGCCTTTCCAACTCAACCTGCTCTGATGGCGGATCTCGCGCAGGTATTGCTCGTGCTCGGGGGCCAATTCTACGCTTTCATAAAGCGCGTAGTGCCTGTCAAGGGAAGTCTTTAGCCGCCTCCGGTAGCCGGCGTCGTCTTGTTCGGATAGCGAAAACGCGGCAGGTTGTGCATGAATCTTTTTTTCCAGCTCGTTCATGCGCGTTGCGGTTGCGTTTATGAATTCGCTGATTTCATGAATCTGACCTTGCGCATAGTCGGGGAAGATATCGGGATTTCTTCGAATTTCCGCCTCGATGTTCTTCATGCACAGGTCCGATATGCGTCTCCAATCTCCTTCGGTAACGGCTATGCCGCTCTCGGCCTGTACGGAGCGCCTGAGGTTCAGCGTAAAGCCATCCCAATCGATTAAGTCGCGCGTAAGCTCAGCCTCGAGCCGCGGCCTGAGATATTCCAGGAGCTTGCGATAGGTATCCCATCGCATGCATTCATCGTGAGTTTTTTTCAGCGCCGATTCGACTGCCTGCCGGTATCCCGCCAACAACTTTGCGTCGTAGGATTGCATCTGCTCGCGTAGATTCATGGTCCGATTCACACCGCTAAGCAAAATGGAGCTCACGCTCGTAAAAACAGAGGCCCCAGGCACGCACAGGGCGAGGATCGACAAGCCGATCTTTGCTGTATCCGCAATGTTTTCGCGCAACTGCTTTTTCATTGGCATCTCTCCTCGCTCAGATCTGCGCAATCCAAATCACAAATCTCGCACCTGAGCATTTCGGCAACGCACTCGGCATCGTAAGGCTCTTGGGCGGATAGAAATACTTTCTCGGCGGCGATTTCCAACAGATAGCCGGGAAGGTTTGCATCGGCAAGCGTCGCCTTCCCGTGGGTGGTTTCCAACGCGAACGCCCGTATGGAAGCGAGGTCGAGCGGATGTAGAGCGTTGAGCCTGAGGTAATGGCGCGCAATGCCCTCTTCAATATGGTAGATGCAAAGGCCCTCTTCCCGGAATGCGCGTACGAGCACATAAAGCTTGCCTTGGCCCAGCTTCGTATACAGTCGTTTGCTTTTTTTCAGCAGCCGCTCAAGCGAGCCGGCCAGTTCTTTTTTTTCCGCCGCTTCCTCGAAGGCCATTTTTGCCGCGAGCATCTTCATGTTGCCTTGCGCGCGGCCGATAACCTCTTGTACGCGGCGAATGGCCTCGGGGCTGTGCCGGGTAAACAGGCCGACGATTTCCTCAAGGCGCTGCCGATAATCGGCAGGCGATACCGCGCGCGCGCAAGGCGCGACGCAACGCCGAAGCTGTGCGTTCATGCAGCCCCTCTCCCGCCTTTCCAATGTCGGCCGGTTGCACAGCGGCGTGTGCCATACGCGGCCAATCAGATCCAAAGTGCGCTCCGCATCCCGTTCGGTGTAAAAGCAACCGATGTAGGCCGCACCGTCTTCTTCCTTTTGTTCTACGATGGCAAGGCCGGGGTATTGCGTCTTCATGTCGATGCGGATATACAGAAACTTTGCCTCGCCATTCATCTGCGCGTTGTATTTGGGCCGGTGTTCTTTGATGAGCGCGCATTCCAGAAGCAGGGCGGCGGTTTCGTGTTCGGTTTCGATATGCTCGATATCGTCAATATCGTAGGCAAGATGCCAAAGCTTGCCCTCTTTCGGCTCGGAAAAATAGCTGCGCACGCGGTTGCGCAGAACCTTTGATTTGCCTACGTAGATAACCTCGCCGAGTCTATTTTTGAACAGATAGCAGCCGGAATGTACTGGAAGCGCGGCAATTTTTGCCTTGAGCGCTTCGCTCGGTTCTCGCCTGGGCACTCTTCGTCCGTTCACGGCCATCCCTCTCGCCCTTGCGTCGTTTGTTTTGCACCAGTATATCAGAATAATGCGCATTCTCGCACCATTTCCTGGCGATTTCACATTTGGAACACGTTGTGACGGCACGCCGCATCGATTGCAAAAAATGGCGAAACGTGGTACTAATGTACCTATAAATACGATTTTTATAGTTAAAATTTTCAGAATATTGTGGAAATAAATATACCGAGGGCCGATGATATGGAGGAATATGTAAGCCGCTCCTTGGAAAATCGACCGGTCGCACAATGGCCATCCATAGGCGAGCATAGCAAAGGTGTTGCGGAATTTGCGGCGCAAGCGGCGGGTCCCCTTTGCGAATGGGCGCGTTTGTTGGGCCTATTGCACGATATCGGCAAGTATAGCGCGCAGTTCCAAAAAAAGATCTATACACAGAGCCGAGAGTTTGTTGATCACAAAACTGCGGGCGCTAAGGAGGCCGAGAAACTGGGTCGCCCCATTGGCCTTGCGCTTGCCTATTGCCTCTTTGGGCACCACAATGGGCTACCGGATCGAAGCCGCCTTGAAGAAGCGCTAAAAAGCGCAATACCGGACTATTCCGCCTACCACAAGGCCGAGCCGCTGCCCGGGTTGCCTAAAGCAAGCACGGGCATCCGCCTGCTGAGTGAGCAGAAGGGGTTTTCGCTGGCGTTTTGGATGCGCATGCTCTATTCGTGCTTGGTGGATGCCGATGCGCTCGACGCGCAGCGCGCAACCGATCCCCGTTCTTTTTCGCATAGGGGCGGCGGCCTGGATATGCGCTCTTTGGCTTTGCGGTTGGAGGCAAAGCTTGTATTGCGTTATGGCGATGCAAAACCGACCCCCGTCAACCTCGCCAGGGCCGAGGTTCTTTGCGCGTGTCGGCAAAACGCCGGTTTGCCGCCGGGCCTTTTTTCGCTTACCGTGCCTACCGGCGGGGGGAAGACGCTTTCTTCGCTCTTATTTGCGCTCAGCCACGCCGCCGCGCACGAGCTTGAGCGCGTGATTTACGTAATCCCTTACAACTCCATCATCAGCCAGAACGCCGCGGAGTTTCGCGATGTACTCGGCAAAGAGAACGTGCTCGAGCATCATGCCAACGTACAGCGCAACGACAAAGAAGAAGAGACCGCGGCAGATTTGCGCTGGAGGCTCGCCGCGGAAAACTGGGATGCGCCTGTGATCGCCACGACGGCCGTACAATTTTTTGAATCCATCTTTTCGAATAAGCCTGCGCGCTGCCGCAAAAACCACCGCTTAGCGCGCAGCGTCATCGTGCTGGATGAGGCGCAGATGATGCCGCCGCAACACCTCAGGCCCTGCCTTGCGGCGCTGAGCGAACTCGTGGCCAACTACGGCTCCACGGTTGTTTTGTGCACCGCCACGCAGCCCGCGCTTGAGAATCGCTTTGCGGGGGGATTGCGCGCGAGAGAGATTGCTCCTGATCCGCCATCGCTTAGCAAGCGCCTTCGGCGCGTGCGCCTGAGGAACGCGGGCTTTCTTGCAAACGAAGAAATCGTCCGTTCGATGCTTGCCAAGGACGCCGCGATGTGCGTGGTGAACACGCGCGCCCACGCGCTTGAGCTGTATGAGGGGCTTGTAAAGACGCGCGGCGAGGACGTTTGGCATTTGAGCGCGAGCATGACCAGCGCGCATCGCGAAGAGGCCATTAAGCGAATTCGCAACGCACTGGCTGCGCGCCGGCCTTGTTATGTGATCTCGACGCAGCTGGTGGAATGCGGCGTCGATCTTGATTTTCCGATGGTGATGCGCGCGCTGGCGGGGCTGGACAACATCGTGCAGGCCGCCGGGCGCTGCAACCGCGAAGGGAAGGCGGATGGCGGCGGAGAACTGGTGGTGTTCGAGCCGGGCGAGGGTTCGCGCGGGCAGACTTTCGGCTGGATGCGCAGGTGTGCCTCCTATACACGCGAGATCGCCGCACAGTACGAAGATCTCTTAAGCCTTGAGGCGATTCACCGCTACTTTGAGCTGCTCTACGGCAATTTAGAGGTGGAAAGCGGCGAGCTTTCCATGGACAAGGCGCGCGCGCTCGCGGACGCGGTGGAGAGCAAAGATACGTTTTCCTACCGGTTTGAGCAGGTTGCGAAGGATTTTCACATCATCGACGAGGCGACGTGCACGGTGATCGTGCCCAACGAGAACAACCGGGATGCCATAGAAGCCCTTATAAACGGGCGACCCGACCGGGCGTTGCTGCGCCGCTTGCAGGCCGATTCCGTGTCCGTACATGAGCGGCAGTTTTCGGATTATGCACGCTCGGGCGCGGTGAAGGCGCTCGACGAACAGTTGGGCATACTGACCGACCTTGCGCTATACGGCGCTGAAACGGGGCTCTTGCCCCTCGCAGGGGGGAGGGGAGAATTCTTACTGTATTAAAGAGGTCCTGTTTCTGCCCATCGCCGGCGCGTTGCCGGCAAACGGAAAGGGAGGGGATGAGGATTGGCCTACGGAATCACTTTGCGCGTCTTCGGCGAGAGGGCATGTTTTTCAAGGCCCGAAATGAAGACGGAACGCGTATCCTACGACTGCATCACGCCGTCCGCCGCGCGCGGCATTCTCGACGCAATTCATTGGAAGCCCGCCATGCGTTGGCGCGTCGATCGCATTACCGTTCTTAACGAAATTCACTTTGAATCCTGCCGCCGCAACGAGCTTTCGGGCGTGATCGCCCCCCGCTCGGTACAAGCCGCCCGGCGCACAGGCGCGCCGATTTACCAGGAGATCGGCGAAAGCCGCCAGCAGCGCGCGACCCTGCTTTTGCGCGACGTCGACTACCTGATCGACGCCCACTTTGAGATGACCGGCAAGGGCAGCGAGGAGGACACGCCGGAAAAGCACTACAATATCTTTCTCAGGCGCGCCAGGGCGGGCCAGTGCTTCCACCGGCCCTGCCTCGGGTGCCGCGAATTTCCGGCCGGCTTTTCCCTGATCGAAGGGGAGGAAAGGCCGCCTTCGTTCTACCGGGGGGCTGAGAACGACCTGGGCTGGATGCTCTACGACATCGACTTCGAGCGCGGCATGCAGCCCGGCTTCTTCAGGGCGGCGATGAAGGACGGCGCGATCGAACTGCCCGCGTGGAAGGAGGTGTTTGCGTGATCCTAGCGGCGCTGAACGATTTTTATCAACGGGCGCTTGACGATCCTGCGATCGACATTCCGCGGCCCGGCACGTCGAGCGCGCGCGTGTCCTACGCGTTGGTCATCAAGAAGGATGGCACGCTTGTTTCCGTGCAGGATCTGCGCGTTTCCTCGGGCAAGAAACTTGTCGGCATAAACATGACGGTGCCCGAGCAGGCAGGGCGCTCCGGCGTGACGCCTAAACCGTATTTTTTATGCGACAACGCAAAATTCTTCTTCGGCGCGCAATCGGATACCGCCGACAACCCCTATTCCGCGGAGCGCCTTGCGCAGTATCTTGAGGAGAGTGTAAAACTTCATGAAGCGGTGCTTGGCGCAGTGGACGACGACGGCGCGCGGGCGGTGCTTGCGTTCCTTCGGCGTCGGGAAGAGCTTGAGCTGAGCGACGTGCCCATGGCCGAACGCGAAGGTATATTGGACAATGCGAACATGGTTTTCCGGCTATCGGACGACACCGAGTATGTGCATATGCGGCCTGCCGTCGCGGAGGTGTGGGAAGAGTATGCCGCCGAAAAAAGCTCCGGCGCCCTGGGGCAATGCCTCATTACGGGAAAGATGGGGGCGATCGCCCAGGTGCACATGCCGGTGAAAGGGCTATACGGTGGGCAATCGACGGGTGGCGCGCTCGTGACGTTTAACGACGGCGCATTTTGCTCCTATGGCAAAGAGCAGGCTTTCAATGCGCCGGTAGGCGAAGCTACGGCAGCCGGCTATGTGGCGGCGCTCAATTACCTGCTGGCCAACCCCAGGCATTACCGGCGCATGGCCGGATCCACGCTGCTGTTCTGGGCGGAACGGGATGCCCCCAAAGAGACGGCCGCTCTTGGCCAGTGGTTTGACAACGCCGATTTCTCGCAAGAGGAAGACGTGCTCGACAAGCAGGCGCAGGATTGGATGATCGAATCGGCGGAGCGGCTCTCGCGCGGTTTGCCGATGCGCGCGGGAGAGTTTGACGAGAGCGTCCGCTTTCACCTGTTGATGCTCGCGCCCAATGCCGCGCGCATTTCCGTGCGGTTTTATATGGCCGAGCCCTTCGGCGCGTTGGCGCGCCGCGCCGCGCAGCATCAGGCCGACATGCGCGTCATTTGCCCCGCGGCAGGAAATTGGCCGGAACTGATAACGCCGCGCGCGATCCTTAAGCAAACCGCCGTGCAGGGCAAGTGGGAAAACGTGCCCCCCACGCTGGACGGATCCCTCGCCGAGGCCATCCTGCGCGGAGGCCCGTATCCGCGCCTTTTGTACCAGGCGGTGCTCGGTCGCATCCGCGCGCACGACGGCGTAAACCCCGTCCGCGCGGGCATCATCAAGGCGTTCCTGTTGCGCAACGCCCGGAGACAATCAAATACACAGGAAATGGAGGCGCTCACCGTGAGCCTCAATACGCAATGTACGGATTCCGCCTATCTGCTCGGTCGCCTGTTCGCCCTGATCGAAAGGGCGCAGGAACTTGCGCTGCCGGGCCTTAACGCTACCATCCGCGATCGTTTTTTTGCCAGCGCTTCTTCGGCGCCCGCGGCGACTTTTCCAACGCTTATGCGCAATGCGCAGCACCATATATCGGCCGTCAAAGGGAAATGGCTCGATATCGAAATACAAAATGTAGTAGGCTCGCTGGGGACAAGTTTCCCCAAGCATCTTTCGTTGGATCAGCAGGGAGTATTCATATTGGGCTACTATCAACAGCGTCAGCAGCTTTTCACGCGAAAAACCGCCGATGTGGGCGAGGCGGAAGACAATAAGGAGGCGTAATCATGAACGCTATCGAAAATCGCTATGAGTTCATCCTGTATTTTGACGTGGAGAACGGCAACCCGAACGGCGATCCGGATGCCGGCAACTTGCCAAGAATCGACCCGGAGACCGGACACGGTTTGGCGACGGACGTTTGCTTAAAGCGCAAGGTGCGCAATTATATCGACACCGTTAAGGCGCAAGACGGCGGCTACCGCATCTATGTGCGCGAGGGATCCGTGCTCAACGAGCAAAACATGCTCGCCTATATTGACAAGGGGATCGATCCAAAGGACAAGAAGGCCCCGCGCGAGAACGCAAAGGAGCTCACCCGCTTCATGTGCGACAATTTTTATGATGTGCGGACGTTCGGCGCCGTGATGTCTACGGAAATTAATTGCGGCCAGGTGCGCGGCCCCGTGCAGTTTACGTTCTCGCGCAGCGTCGACCCTATCTTTCCGCAGGAAATCTCCATCACGCGCATGGCCGTCACCAACAAAAAAGATGAGGATAAGGAGCGCACCATGGGCCGCAAGTACATCGTGCCCTATGGCCTTTACCGGATGCAGGGCTTCGTATCCGCGCCGCTCGCCAAGCAGACCGGCTTTTCGCAGGAAGACCTCGATCTTTTATTCGAGGCGCTTGAATCCATGTTTGAGTACGACCGCTCGGCCGCCCGCGGCATGATGGCCTCGCGCGCGCTGTTCGTGTTCAAGCACCAAAGCATGCTGGGCAACGCGCATGCGCATGAGTTGTTCAATCTCATCTGCGCCCGGCGCAAGGACGCGGACAAGCCCGCGCGCAGCTTTTCTGATTATGAGATCGTCGCCAAGGAAGACGCCTTGCCTGGTGGCGTAGAGCTCAAGCGGCTGCTGTAATGATGAACGAGGAGGAGCGGCTCGCGCTGTCCGGCCTTCAGCACCTGGCGTTTTGCGAAAGGCAGTGGGCGTTGATCCACTTGGAGCAGGCCTGGGCCGACAACGAGCGCACCGCGCAGGGAAGCGCGCTGCACGAGCGGGCGCACGACATCGCTCTGCGCGAAAAGCGCGGCGAAACGCTGATCGTGCGGGCGCAGCCGCTGTATTCGGATAGGCTGGGGCTGTACGGCGTCGCGGATGTCGTCGAGTATCAAAGGGACGATGCGGGTGTATCTTTGCAAGGCCGCGCGGGGCGCTGGCTTCCGGTTCCCGTCGAGTACAAGCGTGGCAGTCCTAAGCGCGAGCCCGTTGATGATGTGCAGGTTTGCGCGCAGGCCATGTGCCTGGAGGAGATGATGGGTATTTTCATCGGCGAGGCCTATCTATTTTACCACGAGACGCGCAGCCGCGAGTCCGTGATGCTCGATGCCGCGCTGCGCGAGCATACGGAAACCCTCGCACGACGCATGCACGAAATGTACCGTGCGGGCGTTACGCCTCCGCCTTGCGAAAACCGCCGCGCGTGCCGCGCCTGTTCGCTGCGAAGCCTTTGCGCGCCGGAGACGTTTAGGCTTCCCCCCGTATCCGCCTACATGGACGACGTGATGCGGCAACTGGAGGAATCGCCATGAAAAAATTGCTCAATACGCTTTTTGTAACGCAGCCGCTAGCGTATCTTGCCAGGGATGGCGAGAACATCGTCGTGCAAAAAGAAGGGCGGGATATCGGACGCATCCCAATTCACAACCTCGAAGGCGTCGTAAGCTTTGGCTATACAGGTGCGAGCCCTGCGCTGATGCGCCTTTGTGCGCAGCGGGGCGTCGAACTGAGTTTTTTCGACGAATATGGGCGCTTTCAGGCGCGCGTATGCGGAGAGCAGGGCGGCAACGTACTGCTTCGGCGTACCCAATATCGCTGGGCGGACGACAGGGAGCATTCCGTGGCGCTCGTGCGCGGTTTTTTGACGGGAAAGCTCGTCAATTCCTTCGCCGTGATGGATCGCGGCTTGCGCGACCACCGCGGCGCGATCGACGCGCAAGCCGTCGCCGCGGCGCGGGACCAACTGCGCTCTCTCGCAAAGCAGCTCGCCAAGGCCGATACGGTCGACAGCTTGCGCGGCATCGAGGGGAAGGCATCTAAGGTTTACTTCGATGCGCTGGATCATCTCATTTTGGCGAATAAGGATTTCTTTTTTATGCGCCGCCGGTCGCGCCGGCCGCCGCTCGATGCGTTCAACGCGCTTTTATCGTTTCTCTACACCTTGCTCGCTCACGATGCGCGGTGCGCGCTCAGCGGGGTAGGACTCGATCCCTTTGTCGGCTATCTTCATTGCGATCGCCCGGGACGCGCGAGCCTTGCGCTCGATATGATGGAAGAGCTGCGCCCCTATCTGGCCGATCGCCTGGCGCTGACGCTTGTCAACCGCCAGCAAATTGCTCCTCGCGATTTTCAGCCGCTGGAGAGCGGAGCGGTGTACTTGCGGGAGGATGCGCGCAAAACCGTGCTCGAAGCATGGCATAGGCGCAAAAGTGAGGAGATCGAGCATCCGTTTTTGAAGGAACGGATTCCGGCAGGGCTGATCGCCCATGCGCAGGCTCTGCTGCTTGCACGTCATTTGCGCGGTGATTTAGCCGGATATCCGCCTCTTATAACGCGTTAGGGGGCATATTCCGATGATGGTTTTGGTGACATATGATGTCGATACCGGCGATGAAACCGGTAAAGGTAGGTTGCGTAAAGTTGCGAAACACTGTGTAAATTACGGGCAGCGCGTACAAAATTCCGTTTTCGAATGCCTGCTGGATCCGGGTCAGTTTGTTGTGTTCCGTACGAAACTTGAGGGCATTATCGATAAAAAGAAAGACAGCGTTCGCTACTACATGCTGGGGGCGAAGTGGGATCGGCGCGTCGAGCACGTTGGCGCGAAACCAAGTGTCGATATGAGTGGCCCGCTGATCTTCTAAGAAGCTCTTGCGAACCTTGGGCCTACATGGTTTTCTTGCGAGGTTCGCATCGGGCGCAGGAGGGGCATGTAGTTGTCGGAAAGGGAGGGGAGGCGGTTATAAAAGTGGCGTTTGTGCACCGTTCGCAAAACAGCGTGCAAGATGCCGCTTGTGCAGGACTCTATTTCGGATGCGGTCGCGCCCCGTGCGGGCGCGTGGGATGAAACAGGCATGCAGCCAGCGAACATCGCGGTCAAGGTGGTCGCGCCCCGTGCGGGCGCGTGGGTTGAAACCCCCGACGGACGCGTCGTACGTTGGTATGTGTCGTCGCGCCCCGTGCGGGCGCGTTGGTTTAAACGCGTTTTCACGACGATCATGCCCATAACCCTCCCGTCGCGCCCCGTGCGGGCGCGTGGGTTGAAACTCACGAGTGATCGGCGAGTATACCGCTTGTATCGTC
>JAVBNW010000141.1:0-12724 GCA_031551255.1 Eubacteriales bacterium
GACGAAGGATATATGACTAACGGTTGGCAATAACGCAAAAACCGCCTTGTAAGGTGCAATACGAAGTACCAGGTTTTGCACAGAGGCCCTAATTTGGGCCTCTGTGCTTGTTTGTTTTGTGAACTTGCCCTATACTCATAACGAAGGTAATTTATATTTTGTGCATGGGAAAGGTGGAAAACATGGGAAACTTAAAAATAGTAAAAGATAATTTAAATTTATCAAGCATAGACGTACAATTTATTGACAAACCGCTTATCTTTGGTGGTATGGCTATGGAGTATTATGGTTTACGCACGCATGGAGACGATATTGACATGTTTGTTACCGACAAAGACTATAAATCCTTAGCAGATCGTTATCCTGAAAGTAGAAAAGATATCTGGGGAAATTTGTCTGTCAATTTAGATAAGTACTCGTTTAATTTGTGCGTATGCCATATGGATTATGATTTTTACGCAAAAGAAGCAGTTGAATATGATGACTTTAAGATAATCTCATATGATCGACTTTACTTTATGGCGGCATCCGCTTGGAGAAGCGAAAAAAATGTGCAAAAACGTATTGATGATTTTGAACTGGTTTATTGGGCATATTACGATAAATGTAAAAATCCTAGATACGATAAATACTCAGAGGAACACAGATACATTTATGAAAACGTCCCTAACGGAACTGTTTATGGCGGGAAGTATCCCGACATAAAACCCTAACTTTATCAAAATTACATTTAAAGCAACTTCTACTAATAAGCATTTTCTACAATGGGTTTGGGTCTCCCAATAAACAAAAGAGGCAAGTGTCAACGCACTTCCTCTGCTTGTTCTTCGATGGATGTCATGGGTAGGGTAGAGATTTGCAAAGCAAATGCTGCCCGACCTTGACACCAAAATCATCATAAAAATTCGACAAGGGATGCTTGGCCGCACTTGGTCAAGCATCCCTTAATTGTTTTTCGCGACCAACCTTGCCGCACCCCGCCACAGCAGGCGGTTTTTGTCGTCCGCATCCTCTTTGTTCGTATGAAGACTGAGGCTTTTGCGATCTAGGGCTTTTGCCCCACATACATCAGGTGTTCCGCCCAGCTCAATAGTTCCTCCCGCTCGCACAGCCGCTCGGATAAATCCAACCATGCGGCAACGACATGGGGTGATTGTGTCATAATATTACCCTCGCAGGGGGAGGTAACGCCCTCCTGGCCGAAGAAGTGCAGTTTCTTAATCGGAAAGCGCGCCATAAACGGCAAAACCTCGCGCTGTTGGATGAGAAACGCATGGGTAAATGCCGGGCCTGCATAACTTCTTGCTTCCGCCAACGCGGAGTAAAAGGCCTTATCGTCAGGCTCGGGGCTTGCCAGGGCGGCAGGATCGATTTTCATCGCGTAGATCAGGCCGCCGCTCATGCTGATAAACGACACAAACAATGTGCCGCCGGGCTTTAGCAGGTTAAGGGCGGCTTGCACCGCTCGCGCGCGATCGTCCTCCTCAAGCAGGTGGTAAAGAGGCCCCATAAGCAACACGTGGTCAAAAAGGCCTGTAACCAGAACATCGGCCTCGCGCGCATCGCCCTGTAGGGCTTCAAGGCTAAGGCCTAACTCCTCGGCCTTAGCCCTGGCAAATGCCACGTTGCCGTCCGATAGATCCAGCAACGTCACATCCACGCCCTTTTCGGCCAGATAAAGCGAGTAGCGCCCCGGCCCGCCGCCGATATCCAGCACCCGGTCGCCGGGCTTCACATAGCGGTCTATGTGGCGGCAGGTGAGCAAAAATTCCGGCCTGCCCGCGATGCGCTCCCACTCGGCCTGAGCGCTTTGGTCGTAGTACTCCTTGACGATCCGTACGCTGTCCATGAGTATCTCTCCCCTTTTTCCAATTAAAAAACGGATAGAAGCCGGTGCCTCTATCCGCCGCAAACCCAAGCCAAGCGAATTATCGCTTGAGGATCAAGGGGACAAAGGCCCTGGTATCCATCGGATTGCCAAGCCAATTCGGGCCGTGATTCGATTTTGCAAAAAACGCGTATGCCACTGCCCGATCCCCTTTCAAAATTTACATCAGTCTACACGCCTGATCAATGGTTGTCAACGAGTTTTTACGAATGTGCCGATCGTTTATGGATTCCCTCCCCCTTTTCTTCCCGTAGGCATAGCGGGCAGCCGCGAAGACAAAAACACACGCCTTGCCCGCCACTTGCCGCCACCCGGCTAGGCGATGAAAAACGCGTTGCAATTTCCAACCATGCGCTATAAGATGGCCATACGGCTACTATATGCGGATAGTTAGCAGGAGGAAAAATGGACATCACATACACGAATACCATTTCCGCTGAGGATTGCGATATACTGCGCCGCTCTGCCGGATGGCCCACAACGCAACCCGACCAAATACAATCAGGGTTGAGCAACAGCGCGTTTATCGTTGCTGCAAAACATGGAGAAATGACGGTCGGCATGGCGCGGATCGTTTCCGACGGCGGGTATGTCGCCTTTATAGTGGACGTTCTTGTATTGCCGGAGTACCAACGCAAAGGTATTGGCAAAGCCATGATGGGAAAAATTATGCAATACACCGGCGGCAAGCTGCATGACGGTTACTGTATACAAGTGGATTTACTGGCCGCCAAGGATAAGGAACGATTCTATGAAGAATTTGGGTTTATCAAAAGGCCGAATGGTCATTTCGGCTCCGGTATGACCCAGCGGATAATAAAAGAGGCTGATCGTTCGTTCATTTGGAGTTGGCCGACTATACAACGATAGAACCGCACGAAGGTCGGCTTTCGCCGGCCTTCGCGCTTCGCCATCTATCTCATCGCCCGCTTGGGCGGAGCTTTGGGCGATCAGTTGTCCACCATCTGGATATCTTCCATCAGGGTAAGTTGAAGCGTCATTTCCTGCCCGTCGCGCACGATCACCATATCCAGCGTGTCGCCGGGGGCGTGCTTGTCGCGGATGGCGATCAGATCGTCGTTGCTCTTAACTTCCTCGCCGCCTAGCGAAGTGATCACGTCGCCGATCTTGAGCCCGGCCTTTTCCGCCGCGGAGAAGTTCTCAATGTTTTGCACATAGGCGCCGATGGGCAGATTGTACGCCTTGGAAACCTCTTCGGTCACCGTCACGGTGCCAAGGCCCATCTTCGGCCTGCCGGTCACGTAGCCGTTTACTACGATATCGTCGATAACATCCTTTACATCATCAATCGGTATCGCAAAGCCGATTCCCTCTACGCCGATCGCCGAAGACTTCGCGTTGACGATGCCCACGACCTGGCCGTTGCCGTTCACCAGCGCGCCGCCGGAGTTGCCGGGGTTGATCGCGGCGTCAAACTGCAGAAGGTTCATGGTTTCATCCTCGATGGTGATCTCCCGCTCCGTCGCGCTGATGATGCCCTGCGTCACCGAGCCCGCCAGCTCGCCCAGCGGATTGCCGATGGCGATGGCGATATCCCCTACCTTCAGCGCGCCGCTCGCGCCAATTTCAGCCGCCGGCAGGTTGTCCGCCTCCACTTTGAGGATCGCGATGTCGGTCTTGCTGTCGCGGCCGACGAGCTTGGCCTCGTACTGCGTGCCGTCCTGAAGGTATACGGTAATCGTCTTGGCGCCGTCCACAACGTGGTTGTTGGTGACGATGTAGCCGTCCTTGGAGATGATCACGCCTGAGCCGCTGCCCTGGCCTTCGCTTTGCAGCGGGCCGAACGGCGTCATTTGCTGGGTCGTAACCGTCGCATCGATCGCCACCACCGACGGGGAAACCTTTGCCGCGATTTCGGCGATCGTCATCGCGGAAGCGTTGGTCGCCACCGGCACCGCGCTCGGCCCTGCCGCCGCTTGCTGCTCAATCGTGCCCGCTTGCTGTTGTGTTTGCACCTGAGCCTTCGGAGCCAGGCCGTAGCCCACCGCAACCCCGCCGATTCCGCCGATCGTCCCTCCCAGCAGTGCCGCGCTCAGCGTGCAGGCGACCACGATGCCGGCAATGCCCTTTTTCTTCTCGCGCTGCGGCGGTTGCTGGCCGCCATAAGATCCGTTTTGCGCTTGCTGATGCGTGTATTGATAGCTCTGCGCCGCCGGATAAACAAGCGGGTTCTGCTGTGCGTTTTGCTGCGCGCTTTGAACATCCTGCTGCGCGGGCGAGGTATACGTGCTTTGGCTCTGGGTGTAAGGGCTTTGGCTTTGCTCTGTACCGTTGTCATTGTCATATTCGTTAAACATGCTCATTTTCCAACCTCCATGTTTTGCTTCCTTTGATGTTGGCATTGTAACGCCGCTTTATGGATTGACTTTCACGTTTTTTGGGTGAGCCTGTGAAATAATGTGGCAAATGTGTGTCACCGTCGTCGCGAGCTGCATATCTCTTGCTTTCGCGTTGCGACGCAAAAGCTCGCTCATTCCGCCGCTCCTCCTCTTCCCCAAAACCGCTGAGGCTATTTTAAGGAGTAAGAGGAACGGAGAACGCGGGTTCCGCGCCTTCTTCGTCCTTCCCAATCCTTAAAATAGCCTCAGCGGTTTTATGGACGAGGAGGGACCACGAAGCGGACATACCCCCGATAACACCGCAGTGTTATCGGGGGTATGAAGCGCAGTGCACCCCGACGAGTTAGGGGGGGCCTTCCCCGTAGATCTCCCGAAGCTCATCCGTTTCCCTGCCGTCGCCGTTGCACATAATTAGTGGAGGCATCCAAACAAGCCCGCCGCTGCCGCCGCGTCGCGCCTCCCATAAAACAAGTTTCGCAGGCCGATCCGCCTGATAGTGCACCGCGCGCACCGTCTTAGGCTCCATGCCGTGCGCGCGCAAGCCGTCGGCCACCTCAAAAGCCCGCGCTGCCAAATGGATCATGCACAGCCGACCGCCATGCCTAAGCAACCGCGCAGCCGCCGCAAAGATATCCTCCAGCGTGCACAGCACCTCGTGGCGCGCGATGCGCACCTCGTCGCGCAAGCTTAAAATGCCTGCATCCCCCTTGAAATAGGGCGGATTGCACACCACGCAATCGTACTTCTTTTCGCCAAGTGTCCCTGCCGCCGTTTTGATGTCTTGCTGGTAGACGGCGACGGTCTCCCCCAGTCCGTTCATGGCGACGTTGCGCCGGGCGATGTCGCACAGCGCCGCCTGAATCTCCACCGCGTCGATAGCCGCGCCCGGAGCCCGCGCCGCGATAAGTAGCGGTAAGATGCCCACGCCCGCGCCGAGATCGCAAATCCGCTCGCCGTTTTGCGCCTTGGCGAAATCCGCTAGCAGCACCGCATCGGTGCCAAAGCGGAACATGGCCGGGTTTTGGATGATGCGCATTCGCCCGCGCATCAGGTCGTCTATTCTCTCGCCGGGTCTGAGCCATTCGTTCATATAGCGCGCTCCCGCCGTCGTGATACTTTGTCCATTGTAGCGGATGCGCCAAGGCAACCGCAAGCAAAAGCATGCCGCGGTTTCAAAAAATTCCATAGGCTTTGGCGCTTGCACGGCGGCATCCTACGGGTATATGCTGATAAAGCATCGGTTGTATACGACGAAAGGGGGATTTCCGTGCAGCTGAACGACAAACGCATGCGCATCCTTAGCATACTGTTGGAAGATGCCCGCACCTCGCACGCAGCGATTGCGGCGATGGTGGGCGCAAGCGCGCAAGAGGTATCCGAGGCGATCGCCGCGATGGAATCCGAAGGCATTATTGCGGGCTATCAGGCGCTGATCGACTGGGAGAAGGCCGGGGCCGAAACCGTGCAGGCGGTGATCGAAGTGAAGGTTACCCCGCAACGCGATATGGGTTTTGATGCGATCGCCGAGAGGATTTACCGCTACGACGAGGTGAAATCGGTCTATTTAATGTCCGGCGCGTACGATCTAATGCTGGAAGTGGAGGGCCCAACCCTCAAAGAGCTGGCGCTGTTCGTATCCAGGCAGCTGAGCACGATGGAAAATGTGCTCTCCACCGCCACGCACTTTGTGCTGAAAAAATACAAGGTCGGGGGCCGGATCATGGCAAACGCGCCCGACGGGCAACGGCTGGCGGTGAGCCTGTGAACATCGAAAACCGCATTGCCAAGCGCGTGGCCAATATTCCTCCCAGCGGAATTCGCAAGTTTTTCGATATCGTAAGCGAAATGAAGGATGCCATTTCCCTGGGCGTGGGCGAGCCGGATTTTGTGACCCCGTGGCCGGTTTGCCTAGCGGCCGTCAAGTCGATTGAACAAGGCGAGACGCACTACACCTCCAATTGGGGAACGATCGCCCTTCGCCGGGAGATCGCGCGCTACCTGGAGAGACGCTTTAAAACGCCTTACCGGCCCGATTCGGAAATCGTCGTAACGGTAGGCGCTTCCGAGGGCATCGACCTGGCGTTGCGCGCGCTGATCGAGCCTGGCGACGAGGTTCTTATTCCGGAGCCGAGCTACGTATCCTATACCCCTTTGTGTTCACTCTCGGGGGGCGTGCCCGTGGCGCTGCCTTGCGCGGCCGAGGACGGCTTCGCGTTGCGCGCGGATGTCGTCAAGGCGGCAATCACGCCACGCACAAAGGCGCTCGTATTGCCCTACCCCAACAACCCCACGGGCGGCGTGATGACCAAAGAACAGCTATCGGCGCTCGCGGATGTGCTCAGGGGCACGGGCGTCGTGGTGATCTCCGATGAGATCTACGCGGAGCTCACCTACGGAGGCCACAAGCATGTAAGCTTCGCATCGCTGCCGGGCATGTGGGAGCGCACGGTGACGATCAACGGCTTTTCCAAGGCGTTCGCGATGACGGGGTGGCGGCTCGGGTACGTCTGCGCGCCCGAACCTTTAGCGGCGGCGATGTGCAAGATCCACCAATACGCGATCATGTGCGCGCCCACCGCCGCGCAGGCCGCCGCCGTGGAGGCGCTGCGCAGCGGCTATGCCACCGACTACGCCGCGGTAGGGCGCATGGTGGAGGTATACGACAGGCGCCGCCAGCTGATGGTTTCGCGCTTTAACGACATGGGCCTTGCGTGCTTCGAACCGCGCGGGGCCTTCTACACCTTTCCCTCTGTTCAGGCCACGGGCATGACCGGCACGGATTTCAGCGTGGAATTGCTCAGGACCGAAAAAGTAGCCTGCGTACCCGGCTCGGCGTTCGGTTCAGGGGTGGAAGGGCATATTCGCTGTTCGTGCGCCTCGGCGACTTCCGTGGTAGAGGAAGCGCTTGTACGCATGGAGCGCTTTGCGAAGGGTAAAATCCGCTAAAACTCTAGATCTGCACGTCAAGTCACGGTAAAACAAGCCCCTGCGCACATCGGTACGCAGGGGCTTGAACCTAGCCAAGGTAAGGCAAGAGACCCTCGGATAGATCAAATCTTTTGAAGGTATTGCTTGGGCATCTTTACTATCGTAGAACGCGTAGGATTGACCATCTGCGTATTGCGCGCCACAAGCAACTGGCCCATCAGCAAATAGGCCTCTTCGATGGAATAGCCATACGCATCCACCATCCAGCGCAGCATCTCGCCGGCCGCCGCGGTAAAGCTTTCCTCAAGCGAGCGCTCGCACGCTACGGCCATCAGGTAGCTCTCGTCTTCCATGCGCACGCAGCGCATGCCCTCGGGGCGCGGTAGCAACCGCGCGCGAAGCCTCACGATCGAGCGGCATTCTATGCCCCCGGCGTTGTTGATCTCGCCGTCGCCCTGCAATGCGTGCACATCGCCAATGTGCAGCAAAGCGCCCTCAACCTCTACCGGCAGGTAAACGGTCGACCCGGCGCGCACCTCCTGCACATCCATATTGCCGCCGTGCGGGCCGCCCCTGGCGTTGCTGAGCGTCTCCTGGCGCGGCGCGGCGCCCAGCGTGCCGATCATCGGCGCAATGGGCAGCTTGAGGGTATCGCTCCAGTGGATCAGCCCGTCTTCTATGCGCACGGTCTTGACGTTCATGCCCCATTCACGCGGGCAAATGGCGCGAGCCAGCGTGTTGCCCGGGCCAAAGCCCGTGTAACCCAGCTTGTCGGGCTCAATATCTAAGATATCCACCGCCAACAGCATGCCCGGCTGCGCGCCGCGCACCGCGACGCATACGGTAGGGTTTAGCGCCGTGGCCTTTTCGGGCGCCCACGTGTCGTGAATGGACGTAAGCCACGACCCTGAGCACAGCTCCGTTTCCGCCAGAAACTCTTCGCCGGGCTCTACGGTAAACTGTGGGGCATTGCCAGGGCCGTGCAAGTTAAACGTATATTCTCTGGAAGCCTTTTGCATCGCATTTTCCTCCTCGTGCTCGCTGAGGAAATGTTCCACATAGGACCGCAAACTTCCTGCCTGGCGGCGATGACTTTCGCTTGAAAGAGCGGCGCGCCCTGAAAAAGGCGCACCGCTCTCGTTTTTCCATATAACCTAGGCCTAGGGCCGCTGGGTAACCGCTAAATAAATGAGGGGGGCCGGATTTGCGAGAAGTTTTCGCGGCCTGCAAGGAGCCGAAGCGAGGCCGTATCCGACGGATGCGCCGAGTGGAGAACGATGTCGCAGATCGCGAAAAAATCCGCAAAGGCACGCCATATGAATGATTCAGTGGTTACCTAACGCTTCCGATAGGCAACACCCGGCTGAATGCCGCCCTCGCGGGAGCCAAGAAGCTCGGAGGCCGTCACCAGCTGATAGCCCTGCGCCGTAAGCTCGGGGATGACCCTTTCCATCGCCTCTGCCGTGGAGTTGTAGATATCGTGGCAGATGACGATGCCCCCGTCGCGCGCATCCTTCATGATCGCCTCGTAGATGGCGTCCGCATCGCGCCGCTTCCAATCCTTAGGGTCGATCGACCAGTTGACGAGGGCCATATCCATTTGCCGGGCTATTTCCAGCACGACGTCGTTATATTCTCCTCCAGGGGGCCTGAGCAGCCGGGGCCGCGTGCCGGTAACCGTTTCGACCATGTCGTTCACATCGCCGATTTGCTGAAGGATATCTTCTTGGGCAAGGTCGGTAAGCTTTTTATGTCCCCACGTGTGGTTGGCGACTTCGCAGCCTTGTTCTGCAATCTGCCTGACGGTATTGGGGTTCTTCCCCGCCAGATCGCCGATCACAAAAAACGTCGCGCGCCCGCCGTTTTCGCTCAGCAAGTCGAGAATCCGCTCGGTTCCCCTACCCGGGCCATCGTCAAACGTCAAGGCGATCATAGGCCGGGAAAGATCAAGCGGTATGGCAGAAGCCGCGATGACGCCTTGCTGGTCGGCGCCTTCTTCCTGAACATCTACAGAGTTTTCTTGCGCGCCGGGCTCGATTTTCGGCTGATAGACGGGCCGCGGGGTGGATACGGCAACCGGGCTGCGCGAAACCTCGGTCGGCTTGCTCAGCGCGTTCACCGCCGTATCTGCGCGAGCGGAAGTATCCCCCTCGTCCACAGCCAACGAAATGTTTTTCTGTTCGGAAAGAAGCGGCACATCCAGGGCAAAATCCGCTGGAGCCCCGAGAAAGGGCAGAGGTATGGAGCATCCGCCAAGCAGCATGGTAGCGCAAACAAACAACCCGATTACCACACGCCGCAAGCGGATTCCTCCTCGCAGAAAGAACTTTTTTGCATAAAATGGAATAGATAGCGTCGGAGAGTTGCGTATCTTGCTATACCGACAGCTAACATCGCCTGACATGCGACATCGAGATAAAACCCTTTTATATTGTCAGTATACTATGAATCGACAAAATACGACAGAGACGGGGCGCCCTGTTTTGCAGCTTTTCGATATATTAACAATCGTATGCGAAAAGGAGCCGCGCGGTTACGCAACGCCGTATACCGCCCTACTGAAAGGAGCAATTTCCCCTTCTTTCGAATGGTAGATGGAAGAATTCAACAAGGGTCGGAATACGTATATCTAGTCGCCCGGCGATCATCCTGAAGCCGCATCCATGCGTCCATACCCTTTTCACGCAGCAGGGCGTTGTCGCCCTTAAGCATCGGATAGCCGGCCAATAAGCCGGCAAACTTATCGCATGGATAATCCGCGCAAAGCGCGCACATATCCATGCCCTTTTCTTTTGCGCAAATCCTGATTCCGCAGCAGGGATTGCCGCTGCCGCTTAGACACGACATGCAGGCGCCGTTTTCCGCCATACCGCCGAGAAACGTCCAGAACTCGGCTCCATCGGGAAGAAAGTGTACGACGTCTTCGAACCCGGCTTTTTTCATTTCATCGTATAGCGCCTTTGCCGCCGGTTCTACTCTTGCTTTTGTGGCACAGTTGGCACAGCACAATCCGCAATAGCACCTATACTCTTTCTCCATAATCCAGTCTCCTTTAAAGCTATTTCTCCCGGTTCCCCACCCCATCCGCCCCTCCACTCGCGAATAAACACGAGCATCTCCTCGAGCGGAATCGGCTTGGATATTAAATAGCCCTGCAAATCGTCGCAGCCCTTTTCCCTAAGATACCGGGCTTGCTCGGCCGTTTCAACGCCCTCGGCAATGGTGGAAAGGCCCAGGGAATGGGCGATGGATAGAATCGCATCCACAATCGCCGCATTCTCGGCGTCGCCGGGCAGATCACACACGAACGAGCGATCGATCTTAATCGTATCCGGCGCAAGCTTTTTCAGGTAGCTCATCGATGAGTAACCCGTGCCGAAGTCGTCGATGGATATGCCGACGCCCTTATCGGATAAAAGCGTGAGAACCCCGCCGGAAGATTCGGCGAGCAGCGTGCGCTCGGTGATCTCCACCTCCAACTTGTCGGCCGGCATGCCGTTTTCCTCGAGCACCTCGTCGAGCGCATGCAAAAGATCCTCATGCTGGATGACTGAGGAGGCAAAGTTTACAGCCATCTTGACGTCGCATCCCGCATCCCTAATGCGTCTCCACGCGGCGCAAGCCTGCGCAAGCACGAGCCATGTGATGCCGATGACCATGCCCGTCTCCTCGGCCAGGGGAATAAAATCGTTCGGGGGAACAAGTTTTCCCTCCCACATCCACCTTACGAGCGCCTCGCACGCAACGAGCCCGCCCGAACGCGTGCTGACGACCGGCTGATAATACACCACAAATTCGCGCCTCTTAATCGCCTCGCGCATGGCGTTTTCAAGGTGCAACCTGCTGGTAACGCGGCTGGAGAGGTCGGCCGTATAAGCGCGGTAGGTGTTCTTACCGGCATCCTTGGCAAAGTACATCGCCGTTTCGGAATTGCTCACAAGCGATTCGACGCTTAAGCCATCGCGCGGGTAGATGCTCGATCCCACCGAC
Source organism: Eubacteriales bacterium (assembly GCA_031551255.1). Classification (GTDB taxonomy): domain Bacteria; phylum Bacillota; class Clostridia; order Christensenellales; family UBA1750; genus JAVBNW01. Next base: position 11,167 of record JAVBNW010000141.1, read on the forward strand.
GCGGTAAGGGTAAAGTCGTAGCCGCCGGCGCGCAGCGGTTGGCGAAACACTTCCAAAATGGCGGCGGCCGCTTTTCGCGTCAGCTTTTCATCGGCATGCGTCAGCATCACGGCAAACTCGTCGCCACCCAATCGCGCTACGCATTGCGCACCGGGGAATGCCGCGACGAGCCTTTCGGCCAGGGCGTAAAGCAGCCTGTCGCCCGCGGTATGGCCGAATGTTTCGTTGATATACTTAAAATCGTCCAAATCTATCAGAAACATCGCAATGCTTCCGGAATCCTCGGCGCGTTCGATGGATGCCTTAAGCCTTTGCATAAAAAGCGTTCGGTTCGGCAACTCCGTCAGGCTGTCAAATTGCTGCAGGCGCATCAGTTGTATCTCGTACTGTCGATGCTGCTCGATGTTGCGCATAATGATCAGGTAAAGGGCTTCGCCCTCTTCCGCGCCGTTGATGCGTACGATATGCGCCTCGTTTAGCGAAAGCGAGCCGTCACGGCGGAAAAGCTTCACATCATCGGACCAGGGTTCCCCCTCGACGATCTTCGCGCGGACCGAATCCATCACGAAGCTCCTGTCCTCTTTCGGCAGGAAAATTTCTAAATTATGCCCGATCACGTCGTCTTGCTCGTAGCCAAAGTCCGTACAAAACGCCGGGTTTGCGTAGGAGATGATCTCGTCCTCGCGCAAGAGCATAATATAGTCCGCCGCCGACTCCGCGGCGAGAAAAAAAGTGGCAAGATCGGCGTTGGATGCTTCGAGCAGGCGCATGGTTAAGGTCTGCCTTTCGATCAACCCGTAAAGCGCCTTGCCCAGAAAGATGACCTCGCGGCACCTATCCGGCTCGGCGATGTTGGCGCTCTTATCCTGGGCAACCAACTCCACCTGTTCGGTCAACCGGGTAATCGGCCGGATGACGATATGGTTGAGCACGAAGTAGATCAGGAAGAAAAATGCTGCTGTAAATGCGACGAGGATGGCGACGAGCGCCGCCAGCATCGCGTGCGCACGCGCATAGACAGAGCCCCGGTTTTTCACCGTCAGCACGATGTCCTGCCTGCCGAAAAAATCTTGGATGGTGCAATAGCCGCTCATCGGCTCCTCGCCGGTTTCGTCGCGTATGACAAGCCCTTCGGCGAGCAATTGACTAATAAAGGGAGCTATGCCTCCATCGTATATCGGCAAAATGTCAAAGCCCGCATCCATGCTTTGGGAAAGCGTATCAAGTTCGTATTTCGGCAAAATTTCGCGCCCGAAAATAAAAACGCCCGCCGGCGGCCCCGACTCGTCGCTACGCAACACGGGATAGGCGCTTAGGTATACGATGCGTCCGCCGACGGAAAGAAAGCCCGCCTTTCCAATGGAAAGGGGATCGGAAAGATCTCCGGCGGTATCTTCATTGTACGTCGTCAACGCAGAGGTATAGATCTCTTCGAGTGCGGGATAAAGGTTGATGTAGTGCCCCGTATACGCCTGCGCGTGATAGTCGTATGATACCTCGTTCATCACGTTCCCCTCAGCATCCAGCACCATCAAAAAGTTAAGTCGGTACAGCGCAA